>JAICQI010000850.1 GCA_025937955.1 Pyrinomonadaceae bacterium | reverse complement strand
GCCGAAGTTTTGCGTGAGTAAAAGACTGACGTCACGCGCGAACACCACGTTCGAGTCATCACGCAACTCCGCCGGCTCGCGCGAGGTCTTGATCACAAACCGATCGGACGTCGCGCTTTCAGCAGCACATTCGCGCGCGCGCAAATACGGAAAAGCGTCGTTAAAGATCTTTTCCGAATCTTCTGTGCGACCACCGCACGTCGAAGTGTAGAGCGCGTTTATCGGCTCGCCCTGGTAAGTGGCGATCACGCCGCGCGTTTCATCGACAGCTCGCGTCGAAAGCGGATTTTCCGAAGTGAGCCCGCGATAAACTTGCGAGCGAGTGGTCGGCAGGATATCGAACCCTAGCGACATAAACTGCCCGCGATTCTTCAGCGCGTAAGTACGCGCAGCGATCGCCTGCGCCTTCTGAGCTTCAATCGCCGGATAACCACCGGGCGAAAGCTCGTTAGCGACCACACCGCGCACGTAATCTTCCAGTCCCAATTCATTGACGACAGTAAGCGAGCCGCGCAAGTTGGTGAACACTTCGATGCGCCCGCGGTATGGACGATCATTGAACCGCACTGGCGCGTTCTTCTCATCGTCAGTGGCAAATGAGACTGGCGCACTCGAGTTAAACAACTGTCCTGAAGCGGAAGAAGCAACTACCTCACGCGACGGCATCGCCGTTCGCCCCGTCAATCGAACCGGACCACTGCTTTGCGGCGCCTCACGTTGCGCGACTGTCGCCGGTTGTTGCCCGTCGATCGTTGCATCAAAGCCTGCAGCTTCGAGACGCGCGCGCAGTTCTTCCGCCTCTTCACGCGAAAGCTTGCCGCCGACAAACATGCCCCACGTTTTAGTCTCTGTGTCGAAAGCCGCGTGTGCATCTTCGTCAGTAATCTTCTGGATCTCTTTCTCGTTCTCTTCCGCCTCCTGACGCGTGGCTGCGCCGCCGACCGTCACTCGAAACCCGCCATTCTCATTCGCCGCCGGCACCGGAGACAACAACCGCGGATCGACACGAATACGCGAAGTATCCAGTGCAACGAGTGTCTTGCCGCCGCCACTCGCATTCATCAGGTGTCCTGTGGTTGAGATCACAGCCGAACGAGCATCGGTGCTCAGCGCGACGCGAATCGTGGGCTCGGGACCAGTGATAGTCGTCAAAGTCGGCGTCGTGATGATCGGCGTTGTGGCAGACGGAGGTGTCCAATCCGGCTGCGTTCGACGTGGCCGCGTGGCTTCCTGAGTTTGTTGTTGGCCGAAGGCTACGGGGAGAAGAAGTGACTTCGCCAGCAGTAAAGTAATGGCTCGCCGGCCGAGGGAACTAAACATCTTGTGAATCTTACTACAAAAAATCGACCAGCGATTACTTCATTTGATCAGATGATCTATTCACACCAGCCCCAACTCTGTGGTATAGACGAGCAACCCCCGGTAGCCATGAATCGCGCGGCAGCAGCTTTCCGGACTGTCGAAACAAGTGAGAGGCTTAACTGTCCTCATGAGGAAGACTACATCCCAAAGCGTCGCCGTGTTGGCGACAGCTACGGTAGTCCTGGCTTTGTTGGCAACCAGTTGTTTGCCAAAACCACCTGGTGAGAGCGGTGATATCACGATCACGTTCTACGGTTTCTCGGTGATGAAGGAATCGCTCGAGAAGGCGATCTTTCCAGGCTTCACCGCGAAATGGAAACAGGAACACGGCCAGGTGGTGCAGTTTCAATCTTCATTTGCGGGTTCTGAAACAGTAACTAACCAGATTTTGCGCGGCGCGCCTGCCGACGTCGCGATTCTCTCGATTGAACGCGACGCGCAGCGGCTTCAAAAGGATGGATTTGTCACTTCTGACTGGCATTCGCTACCGGGCAAGGGAATAGTCAACAAGACTCCCTTCGTGATCATCGTTCGGCAAGGAAATCCGAAGGGCATAAAAGATTTTTCAGACCTGGCAAAACCCGGCCTTCGATTGATCCATCCTGATCCAATCAGCTCGGGTGGCGCGCAGTGGTCGATACTCGCGATCTATGGCTCGGAGTTGAAGAAGTCGCAAGCGGCGTCGACTCAGCAAGACAAGCCGGCCGCGCTGAAAATGTTGCGCGACATCTGGAAAAACGTGATCTCGACACCGGGCTCAGCGCGCGAGGCACGCACGACATTCGAGCTCGGGAACGGTGACGCGCTGATCACTTACGAACTCGAAGGCTTGCTTATGAAAGATGCGAACGCACCGATCGAGATCGTTGTGCCGCAGTCGACGATCTTCAGCGAGCATCCTGCGGTCGTGATCGACAAGAACATTACCGCTGCGAAGCGTCCTGTGATTGATGCGTTCATGCAGTATTTGTGGAGCGACGAAGCGCAAGCGGCTTTCGTTAAGTATCACTTCTATTCAGCGACGAACGACGCGTTCAACCAGGCTAACACGGCTTTCGGACGTATCGAGATGCCGTTCACGATCGAATACTTCGACGGTTGGGACAAAGCTTATCCGGACGTGATCGAACAAATATTCCGGGATCAGGTGCAGAGGAAATGATACTTGGGTCGTTGTAGGGGCGGGGCCACCGCGGCCCCCCCCCCGGGGGGTTTTAAAAAATTTGGGGGCCCCCGGAGGCCGGCCCCCCACCCAAACCAAGAGAAAATAAAAAGGAAACAAGGACCGCAAAAATTTTTGGTGAAGCACCGCAAAAGCTTTT
>JAICQI010000518.1 GCA_025937955.1 Pyrinomonadaceae bacterium | reverse complement strand
TGCACGTGGTATTTGGTGCAATTATTGTGAGGAAATACGGTGGCTAAACAATCAACTGCAAAAAAGACTGTTCCGCATAAACCGCCCGCCGAGGTGGCGGATCCGCAAGTCGCTCGGACAAAGGAGAAGAGCGCGGCTCCGAACCTCGATCGTTTGATCCACGAACGGTTGCGCCTCGGGATCGTCAGCGCGCTGGCTGCGAATGAATCGTTGACCTTCAGTGATCTGAAGAACCTGTTGAGTACGACTGATGGAAACCTCAGCGTACACGCGCGCAAACTCGAAGAAGCAGGCTACATCTCCTGCACTAAGTTTTTCGAGGGGCGCCTGCCTAAAACCGAATACAAACTGACCGCCGCCGGCCGCAGCGCGCTCGAGAAATATCTGAGTCACATGGAATCGATCATCAAACAGATGCGAAACATTTAGTGCCGACCCGTCTCTCCCCCTTTTTTTGCCTTCGAACTTTACGCTACAAAGGACTTCGCGACACCCACGTGCAAACAAGCTACGACGTGACTATCATCGGCGCCGGACTGGCCGGGCTTCAGTGTGCTCGCCTGCTCGCCCGGCAAGGCGTCAACGTTCTCCTCGTCGATCGCAAGAACACACTCGACCAGAAAATCCATACCACCGGAATTTTCGTGCGCCGCACACTCGTCGATTTCGCCCTGCCCGAAGACTGCCTCGGGCCACCGATCAAACACGTCACGCTTTACTCACCCGCGCACCGATCGCTGGAGCTCGTAAGTCAGCACGACGAGTTTCGCATCGGTCGCATGGGCCAACTCTACCAGCGTTACTTGCAGCACTGTTTACTCGCCGGAGCTCATTGGCTTCCGCAAACAAGTTACGTCAACCACTCGGCAGCCAATGGCAAACTAACACTTCAACTCAACTCCGGTTCTTCAACGCACTCGATAACGACGCGCTACTTGATCGGCGCGGATGGCGCGCGTTCGCGTGTTGCTCGCGATCTGAAACTGGAACTGAATCGCGAATGGATCGTGGGTGTGGAAAGTGTTTTTCAGGGGGCCATGCTTGATGGTCCACCGCAACTGCTTTGCTTTCTCGATCCGAAACTTGCCCCGGGTTATATCGCGTGGATTGCGCACGATGGTGAAGAGACGCACCTCGGTGTCGGTGGCTATCCATCGTTGTTCGATCCCACGGCGGCACTACACGACTTTCGTTCGCGCGTCGCCGGCATTATCGACTTGCGAAAGGCTAAACAGATCGAAACACGTGCGGGACTTATTCCGGTCGGCGGCGTGCTTAACAACATCGCTAACCCAACGGGTCTGTTGATAGGCGACGCCGCCGGTGCCGTATCGCCACTCACCGCGGGCGGTTTGGATCCTTGCATGCGCCTGTCCGCGTTCGCTGCAACTGTTGTTACCGAGTATTTGTCAACCGGCGATGTTCAGGTGTTGCAGGCGTACTCAGGTGAGCTATTCAGGAAGCGCTTTATCTCACGGTTATGGGCACGTCGCATTGCAGCTACTCTTCGTCAGCCTCAATTGCTCGAACTAGGTTGTGCAGTGTTACGGCTGCCTGTGTTCAGCCGGCTGGCGAATCACGTCTTCTTCGGCCGCGGGTCCTTTCCGGATGTGATGAGCAACTTGCAACCGAGCATTCATTCAGACGATAACCGGACGACTAACTCGGCTTAGTCCGTCCATTGGGACGACCTGCTGAATTTTTCTAGACACGCTCTCACCTTTGGATCAACAATTTAGACGTATCGCCAACGCTCAATGTAACTCCTCGGTCCTTAATAACTGCCCGGTAAGGACACGATAGTAATAAGTCCCCATGGAGGTCCATTATGAAAAGAAACTACGTCATTCTTAGTACGCCTAGTAAACCAAGGGCCAGGATGCGCGAAATCGGGCCCGCTGGTTTGGAGTCACCTCAACCTCCAAAAGTTGATGTGAGCGCACTCGATCCCAAGACCGCTGCTGATGTCGCATCCAAAAAATCAGTTAAGGCGGTCGCCCCCGTGATACCAATGAAAATGATCGCGCCCGTATCCTTAGACAACGAAGGGCCCGCAGTAATGGCAGCGGAAGCTGTGACCTGGGGTATTAAAGCCGTTGGCGCTAACACTTCGCCGTTCAATGGTGACGGTATTGTCGTGGCGGTTCTCGATTCCGGCATCGATCCTACGCATCCCGCATTTAATGGCGTTGAGCTCGTCCGCCAAAACTTCACCAAGGAAGGTGATGACGATACAGATGGCCACGGCACTCATTGCGCCGGAACTATCTTCGGGCGAGATGTTGATGGAACTCGAATAGGTGTGGCGACCGGTGTTAAGAAAGCATTTATCGGAAAGGTCCTTGGGAAAGGTGGCGGCGGCAGCGATCAGGTCGTGCAAGCGATTCAATGGGCGGTCAATGGCGGCGCCCACGTTATCTCGATGTCTCTCGGAATCGATTTCCCAGGATATGTAAAGGAACTCGAGGACGAGGGTATTCCGACGGAGTTGGCGACTTCAATGGCACTCGAAGACTATCGCTTGAACATCCTGTTGTTCGAACGCTTTGCGTCTTTCATCTCTGCGCAAAACGCATTTCTTGGGACCAGTGTGCTGTTTGCAGCAGCGGGGAACGAAAGCCGGCGGCAGATCGATCCGGACTTTGAAATCGCAGTCAGTCCGCCCGCAGTGGCCGATGGATTTGTATCCGTGGCGGCCCTGGGTACAAGTCCCGAGGGTTTTACCGTCGCGCCGTTCTCGAATTGGGGTGCGCGTGTCTCTGGACCAGGCGTGGGCATCATTTCGGCAAAGACTGGTGGGGGACTAACCTCCAAAAATGGCACGAGCATGGCGACGCCTCATGTTGCCGGAGTGGCAGCACTCTGGGCTCAAAAGCTTTCCGCGTCCGGAGAACTGAATGGGAAGCTCCTCGCCGATAAGTTAATCGGCAACGCGACTACAAACGGAATTAAACCGGGGTTCACGCCGCGGAATGTGGGCGCGGGCATGGTCCAGGCTCCGCAAAACTGATTATGGCGATAGATCAATCATCAACACCGGCCGGAGGAAGTAATGTCGAGGCGATCCTCACCGCTGGCGTTGAGTCACTGTCGTCTGCCCAATCAGTAGTCGAACTGTCGCGACAACTCGATCTCACTGCAGTCGAGAAGATCGAGCGGATCGTTCAGGCAACAATGAGCGCCGGCGAACCGGAACGTGCCGAAGCAATCTTGCTCGCTACTGAGCGCGCCGCACAAATCAATGGAATCGACGCGATTAGATACTGGGCAAGAATTGGCCGCGCAATGGTTGCCGAAGGTAACCAAAATCCGGATCGCGCGGCGTTGCTGTACGAAGAGGGTTTTGACGGACTGGACCAGTTAGACGAACTAAACAATCAGGCGGTTTTGCGTGCTTACAGTGTGGCTGGTGATCAGCTCTGTGACCGAGCACTACGTGAGCAGAAAATCACTGAAGCACGTGAGATTCTTGCCCGCTTGCTAAACCGTGCGAGCGCTGCAAATGAAACTGCACTCGAACTGCACATCACTGCTAAGTTCTTGTGGCTGTCGCAATCAATCAATGACCTGGTTTCCGAAGAAGCACACGCGCTTCGACTGATCGAAGGTTCATTTCTTCATGACGCCGGCAATTTCAAGGGAACCCTGGTGCAATTATTACAAAAGGCAGCATCTGACCTTTTCGCGGCCGACGATTCAAAGTACGAGCCGGCGCGGCGGATTGCGCGCGCAGTCGTAGATGAACCACCTCCAAACGGTGGGACGTTGCTGATTCTGGCGCTCACCGCATTCGCCGCGGAGGATTTTGCAGATTCGCTCGTGTGGATAGACCGCATCCTCGAGGCTCCGAATAATTTGCTGCCTAATTACGACCTGACCAGTCTTTATCATCGTCGCGCACTGTGCCTGCTTAATTTAAAGCGCGCTCAGGAAGCTTATGAGTCGATTCAGACTGCAATAGACATTAAGCCTGACGACCCATACTTGAGGTTTGCCATTGCACAGGTGTTCGAGAGGATTGGCGATCCGGAACGGAGCATCGAGGAGTATGCCGAGACCGTCCGTCTCGCGGAAGCACGCCTTGAGAAAGCATCGGCCAATGCATCACGAGCACAACCACGATCGAGCAAAGAGTACGAGTCGAGTGTACCTGTCGAGGACCTTCGTGACTTTGCCATTCTCCGCCGCGCTTTCAGCCTGCGCGAATTGGGTCGCAACTCTGAAGCGGTAGCCGATCTGGAGATGCTTGTATCGAAGGGAGATGAAATCTCACGCGCGAGTGCGCTCAAGAAGTTGGCCCAGTGGGCGGAGGAAGAGGGCCGTCTGAAAGATGCCGTCGAATTGTTGAATCGCGCTAGATCGCTAAACTCAGGCCGGACAGATGACATTGAATTACAGCTTGCATCGGTGCTCATCAGCCTTGGCTCCTACACTGAGGCGATTGACCTCTTAGAGGCGCTGAGTCACAAGAGTCGCAAACCCGAGCAGTCCGTCGAATTACTGAACAAGATTCCTGAAAGCTGGACCGGTTATTCACGCGTCTTGAAGTGTCGCGGCTATGCGAAGACGGAAGCTGGTTGGCCACGCGAGGGAGTCATGGACTTGGATGCGGCAGTCGCAGCAGACCCTTCTGACGGCGACACTCTGTATCTGCGCGCGCTTGCACGCGTCACGTTTGGCATTAAACCAGGACAGGAGGATTGGAACAGTTCGCGCAATATGAGACACATCCGGGAGTCACTCGATGATCTCTATAGCGCGGTAAAACTAAATCCCGATCACGACGAAGCACGCCGTGTGATCAAGTGGCTGGTCGAGCGGGCCGCTGCGAATTCAGA
>JAICQI010000056.1 GCA_025937955.1 Pyrinomonadaceae bacterium | reverse complement strand
GCCAGGGACAGGACATCCTTCGTCTTTACACCACCGAGCATCACGACGAAGTCTCCGCATAGATCAGCGTCCGCGATCATCTGCGGCTTAAACGAGATTTTTGGGCTCGCCGCGGATGAAGGCTTCCAGGTTGTCGATCAGTTGATCCGCAAGCGTCTGCATCGCCTGCCGGCTGGCCCACGCATTGTGTGGCGTCACGATCAGGTTTGGCAGATCGACTTCGAGCAGCGGATTGCCCTGGCGTGGCGGTTCGTTGCGCAGCACGTCAATACCGGCGCCCGCAATCCGTCCCTCTCGCAATGCTGCCAACAACGCGTGATCGTCGATCAATCCGCCTCGAGCGGTATTGATCAAAATTGCGTCACATTTCATTTGCCCGAGCTCACCGGCGCTAATCAGGTTTTTTGTTTCTTCCGTGAGTGGACAATGCAATGAGATCACGTCACTCCGTTCCAATAACTCTCCAAAAGCCACGCGACCTTCGCGCACAGTTGCAGCGTTCTTGCGCTCGGCGACGATCACGTCCATGCCGATTGCGCGCCCGAGTTCGGCCATTGACTTCCCGAGTGTTCCGAAACCCACAATTCCCAAAGTGCTGCCCTTGAGATCCGCGATGGGATGATCGAGGAGGCAGAACTGCCTCGCTTCATGCCAGCGTCCGTTCCTAACGTCGTTGCGATAGGCAACGAGATTGCGGCGCAAGGCGAGCATGAGCATTAGTGCGTGTTCGGGCAGTGAATTAGCGGCGTAACCGCGAGTGTTACAAACGGCAATGTTATGGTTACGGCAAAACGCCAAATCCACGTTGTCCACGCCCGTAGCGGCGACGGCGATCAGCCTTAAATTCGGCAACTGCGCAAGCGCCTCACCGCGCAGTGAAACCTTATTGCAGATTGCGATGGTCGCCTGGCCCAACCGCTGTACGACCTCACCCGGCGTGGTCTCCCCAAACTCGACCCACTCATGGTCAAACGCGGGCTTACGGAAAGAGACGTCGAAAGTGTCGCGTTCCAGAAAGACGATTATTTCTTTGGTGTTACAGTCCATCACGCATCCGAGAATTTGAAGAATAACGAAATTTTTGGCGAAAAGCTGATGGTAAATTTGGCCGCCCTTCGTTCGCCTGCCGTTGCTAAGTTCCTGCGCCGCAAGCGTTAGCCAAGATGAACGTAGGCTGATAGTTGCCGGAATAGTCGTTGCATGCAACCGAACCGTCTTTCTTTCCTACGCGCGTTTAGTCCTAACCCGAAGTAACAACCTTTAGTGATCAAATAAGGAGGATTGTCCATGAGAAGCCCACTACGCTTGGCAAGCGCAGCTCTCTTGAGCGTCTTGTGCGCGATAAGTGTGTTTGCCCAAGCGAGCCAAACAGGAGGTATAACCGGCGTCGTAACTGACTCCGGAGGCGCCCTCGTTACGGGCGCGACAGTCGACGTAATTAACGAGGCCACCGGAAAGTCAGAGCGAACCGCAACCACTGCTGGCGATGGTGGTTATTCGATTACGTTGCTGAAGCCAGGAAGTTACAGGCTGGAAATCACCGCCTCCAACTTCAAAAAAGCCGTTGTGGCACCGGTCCAGGTAAGAATCGGTGAGAGTACGAGACAAGACGTTAGTCTTGAGGCCGGTCGCATCGAAGAAACAGTCAACGTCGAGGCCTCGGCCTCGTTGATTAATCCTTCGAGCGCAGTAACCGGACAGCCGTTGGGAGCTGAGACACTTCGCACGTTGCCTCTCGCTTCCCCCAATTTTCTGTTTCTGATGTCGCTCTCCGCTGGTACTGCCAGCGAACCGACAGACGTTCGCACCGCCGGCCGCGGCACGGCTGACATGAACGTCAACGGCCCGCGCACCAGCAACAACAGCATTTCACTAGAAGGCATCAACGTTAACGACTTCAACCTCGCGCACTTTGACACAGTGCCGCTGCCGAATCCGAACACACTCGAAGAGATGAAGGTAGCAACCTCGCTCTACGACGCTTCGCAGGGCAGCAAAGGTGGTGGCTCTCTTGGACTGGTCGTCAAGTCCGGCTCCAAAGACTACCATTGGGAAGGCTACTGGTCGCACCGCAACGATGCACTGAATGCGAATGAGTTCTTCCGCAATGCCAACGGCGTGGGCAAACGCGCGCGCCTGCTGCAAAACGTGTTTGGCGCCAGTGGCAGTGGTCCAGTTCCCAAGTTGGGCGGCTTTTGGTTCTTCAACTACCAGGGCGTCCGCGCTCGCAATGGTTTGGATCCAGCGGGATCGAGCCTGACTCCTACCATTCAGAATTTTCCGAGGAATCCTGACGGCAGGACCACGGCGGCGTTGATAGCGCCTGCTTTTGGTCTTACGACAGCGCAAATCGACCCTATTGCGATCAACATTCTCAACCAGCAAAGCACGCACTATGGTGGTCAATTCCTGGTTCCAAGATCGGGCGACACAGGCTGCAAGACTGCGACAGGAATCGGGACTTTCAACTGTAGTTTCTCGGGCGTAGCTCCGATCGAAGACAACCAGTACACGATAAGTTATGACCGCATCATGCGCGACGGAAAAGACAAAATTTCCGGTCGCTGGTTCTGGGACAACGGTGCGGTTGTAAAACCGTACGGCACCGCCAGTGGGACCCCCCCCTCACTCGCTTTTCCACGCACTGACACGCAACAGAACCGGTTCCTTTCAATAACTCACACGCACGTTTTCAGCGCCAACAAGATCAACGAACTGCGCCTGGGCTTCAGTCGCTTCATCTTCGCGAATATTCCGACGGACCTGATCAACCTGTCTGACATCGGAGCAACGCGCGGAAACAGCGACATCTTTCCGGGAATGTATCAGGTCGCCATCACTGGTCTGATGACGATAGGCACCGGCGTCAACGACGATCGCGGCACAGTGTCCAACCAGTACAACATCGTAGATACCTTCTCGATGAGTCATGGAAAACACAGCCTGCGGTTTGGCGGTGAGGCAATTCACTACCAGTTGAATCGCTTCAACAACTTTGCAGTTCGCGGCGCGTTGACCACTGGAAGCACACCGGCAGGCGGCGGACTTCCGGCATTCACCGCATTCCAGAACTTCCTGCAGGGACGCGTCACCGCGATTCAATCCGCGTTTGGCGACCCGGCCCGAAACTTCATCGCAACCGACTACGCGGCGTTCGTTCAGGACGATTATCGCTGGTCACCACGGCTCACCTTCAACTTAGGACTTCGCTGGGAAGGCATGAGCTTTGGTCGCGACAAGTTGTATCGCGCCGGTGTCTTCGACCCCGCCCTGGCGGCAGCTGGACGGAATCCTTTCCTCTTCCCGGAAAAAGTGAATTTGGCTGGATTCACAGGAACTCCCGGCGTGGAAGACTGTGCGTTGACGAGCTGCTTTGACGGCAATAACTTCGCTCCTCGTGTCGGCTTCGCATGGGACATCAAGGGCGATCAAAAGACGGTGTTGCGCGGCGGTTACGGTATTTACTACCAGCGTCTGTCGAATCAAAACATTCTTCAGAACTCACTGGCAGCCCCGTTCACCGTGCAACCACTGTCGACGACGACCACTCCGGCGTCGTTCCAGTTAGCGAATCCGTTCGCGAGCATTCCGCCGCCATCGATCATCGCCACGGCGTTCATTCCGTCGGCGACGTTCTTTGCCGGTCTCAGGGATACCACTACGGGGCTTCCGGCAACCAATCCAAACCTTGCTAACGTCGCTCCGATCTTCGTTAACGAAGCCGGTCAACGATGTCTGAACTATGGCGGTACTGCGACGAACTGCTCCATCAATCTCGCATCGTTTACCAGTGCGCCACTCGATGCCTACACGCCTTACACTCAGCAGTACAACATCACGTTGCAACGCGAGATCGGTCGTGGTTGGGCAGTTGAATTGGGTTACGTGGGAACTCACTACACCGGCGGCATCGGCATTTGGGATCCGTTCCTGGCCCCGGTTGCCAGTCCCTCGAATCCCATCACCGTGCGTGACATCAATGGTGTCAGCTATACGATCACAAGAAACACCGTGAACAACGAAGAATTGCGACATGAGATCCTCGGCCTGTCACGCAAACGCGGTTCACGTTACTCCGGCAACATCGGATTCGCCGACTACGATTCGTTCCAGGCGACCGTATCGCGCCGGCTCTCACGTGGCCTGTACTTCCAGGGTGCTTACACTTTCTCGAAGACCATGGACAACGTCAGTGGTTCATTGAGCACGGACGAACTGAATGCTACTCGCGCCGGTCAGGGTGGTGGCAATCTGCTCAACTCGCAGAAAGATCCGTTCCAGAACAAGGCGCGCGGCGATTTCGACCGGCCGCATCGTTTCGTAGTTAGCTATTCGTACGATCTGCCGGTGCCGAATGGCGACTTCTTTAACAACCAGTTCTTCAAGGGCTGGGCCATTAGCGGCATCGTTACCTACCAGAGTGGCTTGAACTTCTCCGTCACCGATAGCACCAGTGGCGGAGCGTTTGGTCAGACGGGTGGCGGGACGGCTTCGTTTAGTGGAGCTTGTGGTACTGATCCCTCGACCATGTACACACAGGGTCCGACATCAGCTATCCTGACCAGCTACCTGAACCGGGCGTGCTTCACGACTGCCAGCCTGGTTCCGAATGGGGAACCGGGAGCAACCGATTTTGGCACCGTGCCACGAAATGCTTTCCGTGGTCCATATCAACAGAACTGGGACTTCTCAGTGATCAAGACCACCCGCATCAAGGAAAGCCATGAACTGCGTTTCCGCATGGATATGTTCAACGTGTGGAATCACCCGGTTTTTGGTTTCCCGAGTGCGGTTAACATCGGAACGTCATCGACGTTCTCACAGATCACGTCAACGGTAGTTCCGGCCCGATTGATCCAGTTTGGTTTGAGTTACCGACACTGATCGATCCGGTTTACCTTAACGAACTCGGGCGGGTTAAAAGCCGCCCGAGTTTTGTTTTTTTCTTTGCATCTTTGCGCCTTTGCGTGAGACCATGTCTGCCTAACCCAAACCTATCAGAGGTAAACGGGATGCGCCGCTTAATACTTCTTCTCCTGCCGTTAGCGGTATTTCTCTTTGCGGTCCAACCTGTCTTCGCTCAGCGTGAGCGTGATACTTACACCGGCAACTCGCTAACTTTCGAAGTGAGTGGTGAAGTGCGCCTGGCTGATTCGGGTCAGGCAGCCAACGGGGTTCCGGTTCGTCTCGAAAGATTTAGCGGTGGTATCGTCGATCAGATTGTTACCGACAGTCGCGGTCGCTTTCGCTTTCCGAGCCTGCAAAGAGGTTATTACAAAATAAGTATCGACGCTCCCGGGTTCAAACCGGCGCAGCAGGATGTCGACTTGCAGGTCGTTTTCCGGACTTTCCTCGTCTTTGAACTCATTGCCGATTCAATGAAAAACGCGAGTGGACTCCCGCTCCTGACGGACGTGATTGATGCGCGCGTTCCGGCGGCGGCGCGCCAGGATTACGACAATGGGCGAGCCGCATTGCAGAGGCAAAACTACAAGGAGGGGATCGCTTACCTCGAAAAGGCAGCCCTGGGGTATTCAAATTTCTTCGAAGCCCAACTTCTGCTCGGCATGGCTTTCATCGACCAGAAGGAATGGGACAAAGCTGAGACGGCTTTGCTGCGCGCAGGGGAGATAAGACCGCAAAACGCTACGGCGATGATCTACCTGGGCGAGGTCTACTGGCGCCAGAAGCGAAACGCCGACGCGGAACGTGCGCTTCAGGAAGGATTGAAGTTGGACCAGAAGGCATGGCATGGCCACTACACGTTGGGACGTCTCTACTGGGACATGGGCGAAGTGGTGAAAGCCGGTGGTCCAATCGGCATGACGCTGCAATTGAAACCCGAGCTCGCGGAAGCTCACCTGCTGGCGGGAAATATTCTGTTGCGCGTTAACCAGCGCGAACGTGCATTAGTGGAATACCGGGAGTATTTGCGATTGGCGCCGAAGGGTGAGTTTGTTGGACAAGTGCAGGAGCTGATGCGTAAAGTTGAAAAGACACTGCCTGAAAAGAATCCATGATTAGGCCTGCCTCCGCTGATGATGCTTCCGTTCTGACCGGGATTGCGCACGACGCCAAGCGCCATTGGGGTTATCCCGAACACTGGATCAAACATTGGGAATCAGATCTCACCATCTCACCCGATTTCATTCGCGACAATCACGTCTATGTTGCTGAAGAGGATGGCGAGATACAGGGCTTTTACGCGCTGTCTGTCGCAGGCAGTAAGGCCGAGCTCGAACACATGTGGGTGACGCCTGATCGGATCGGAACGGGCCTCGGCAAGGATCTGTTTCTCGATGCGATGGAGCGAGCTGCGGCGCTGAACGTTGGCGCGGTTGAGATCGTAGCCGATCCGAATGCGGCTGGGTTTTATCAACACATGGGCGCGACGCAGATTGGTGAAACGGATGCGAGCCTCGATGGGCAAAGCCGCACGTTGCCACGCCTCAAAATCGAACCAAAATAGGGCCACGGATAAACACGGATTTCATACGGATTTTGTTTAATCTGTGTATGAAAATCCGCGTTCATCTGCGGCAAATTCCTTTTCAGAACATGGGCCGGTCCGGCTTATCCGGAACGCGCGGTTCAGCTCTTGGTGATTCCGATCGCGGTGACTCGGATCGTGGCGCTTCCGAACGTGGCGCTTCGGATCGTGGCGCTTCGGAACGCGGCGCTTCGGAACGCGGTGCTTCGGAGCGCGGAGATTCGGATCGCGGCGATTCATGCCGTGGTTCTGATCGTGGCTCTGACCTTGGTTCCGATCTCGGTTCTGATCTTGGTTCTGATCGCGGTTCGGGACGTGGTCGCGATTCCGGCTGCGATTCTCGCTCGCGACGCTCGAAGCGCGGATTTTCACGCGGCTGTTCCGTAACTGGCGCGGGTGTATTGGCAGGAGCGTTCTCGATCGTTTCCTGGCGTCGCCCGCGTCTTTCCGAGCCGTCCGGTGGCGAATCAGACCGATCACGGTCGCGGTCTCGCCGTGGCCGAGGCTCAGGCCGTGCTACAGCGCCGCTTGGTTGAGGTTGAGTTTCTGCGTTCGGCACGGGAGCTGTTGTCGGAGTCGTTGTCGTGCGTGGTTGAGCCGCATCGCGCGCTCGCGGTTCGCGTCCATGAAAGACTCTCATCTTCCTAAGATTGTCATCCAGTGGAATTCCGGGTGCACGTTCAGTAGCGCCTGTTCGCCGCGCCGGAATCTCGATATTTGGACGTCTGTCAAACCTTTCACGGCGCGGTAGATCCCCATCACCACGCTCCGGATCCAGATCAACGACCCGGCGCGCAATCGGTTCCTCAGCCGCCTGGGCTCTTCGCTCCGGATTGCCAAAATCCCGGCGCGGTACTCGCGTCACGCCACGAGGATCGCCGTAATTATGTCGACCATCGCGCCGGCCGTCTCGTCCATCACCATCCCGATCCCGATGACGATAACGATGGTCGCGACGATAGTGACGCGAATGCGGATCTCTTTGATAGTACGACAAGGGATACCAGCAGACGTCATTGCCGAATGAGAAGTTGAACGCCACTAGCGCGGGCCGCCACCAACTGCGCTTGCGAACGTAATAGCCGCGTGGTGACCAGGCCCAGTAGTTATTGTGATAGACCCAACGGCCGTAGTGATAAGGCGCCCATCCCCATGGCTCGTATCCGACCCACGTCCAGCCATAAGGCGGCAACCAGGTCCAACTACCGTAACGATACGGCGCCCAATCAACGTAGCTGCTGATCACTGATGCATGCGGACGCCAGATCCAGCCGTACTCGTCTGTCTGGGTCCAATCACCGTAGGCTTCGAGCTCTTCGGCGCCCCACGTCGATTCATCGAAATACTTGACGTCGTACTTGAGTCGCTTTGCCAAATCCTGTTCGCGAGTGCTGACCCAGGCGTCGATCGCATCGCTTGGCGCGGCGGCGACGAATTCCCAGTCGCCGGCGTTATCGCCGGTAATGACCAGTTCCGCCGAACGGCCGTCGCGCAAAGTAAATCCGGACGTATCGGAATAAATCCGAGCGGCGCCGCCGTCGCGCACTGTCAAACGGACACGTCCGTCACGCGGCACGTCGATTCGGTAAAGTCCTGTTTTCTCCGCGGCCATAGTTGTTTTAGGCGCGTCGATTTCGAAGTAACCGTTTGTGCTGCGATCAAACTTCGCAAGCCGGACGGTGGCTGTGCCCTCGACTACGCTGATCGCGATGCCTTCGTCGCGCAGCGTGATGATGCGCAGCACTGAATTCGCGCCGAGACGGACGAAGTTGCGCGCGTCCATCTGGATTTCGAGATTGCTGTCTTTGCTGGTCGCGATTGTGTCGCCCTCGACCAGCGGATAATTCAGGCGCGCGGGTTCCCAATCCTTGTTGTCGTTACGTTTCAGGTTGACCTCGCCGCCGAGCAGGCTGATGCGTACGACGCGCGCTTTCACGTCGTAATCATCGTCTTTGTCATCGTCGTCGTCAGCGCGGGCGGTGAGCGGTATGGCTAGAAGAGTGAGCAGAAGAAAGTAAAAGAGAAGTTTGTTTTTGTGCCGGGAGACTCGCATGGGTGATGCTCCTTTTTTGGACCGGATTGAACTGCAAGTTGGTCCGAATTTGTGGGCGGATTTGGAGCAAAGTTTATGCCTGCAAATTAATGGAATAAGCGAGTTTAGAAGAATTGAGGATTATCAAGTGAGGAGTGTGAGCGTTGCGATGGCAAAGTCTCTCTTTGACATATCTCAAATTAATTTTGATTCATGAGTCGTGATGCAGTGCATGATGGTGAGCGCGATTGTCGAACTCAGGTCGTGCAGTGACGAATACGATATGGTGCGAGCCAGGATTACTTCACGTCA
The DNA here is from genome assembly GCA_025937955.1 of Pyrinomonadaceae bacterium. GTDB lineage: Bacteria > Acidobacteriota > Blastocatellia > Pyrinomonadales > Pyrinomonadaceae > PSRF01. Next base: position 4,801 of record JAICQI010000056.1, on the reverse strand, counting down.
ACTTCGGCGGCGATGAAGCCGAAACTAGTCTTTTGATTACTCGCCAGGATGCGGCGAAATATCTCGAGTGCTTGTTCGCGTCGCCCGTTGTAGAGATGCCAATTGCCGACGCCGTAAAGAACGCTGTGCGACGCCGCGGAGTCGCCCTGCGTTTCACTGAGGAGCTGCTCGTCGGAAAGAATGCCTTTGTACATCAACGTGAGCCGGTAGTAGCTCGTGTTCTCGATCAGGTCCATTCCTTCGACAATGGGGTCGAGTGCTTTTTTGGCCTCGGCGTTACGATTCAGGCGGCGCAGCGTCATGTAAAGCCAGTGAGTTGTCGAGACCAGCCGGTCGGGAGTGCCCGACACCTTCAGGCATTCACGATACGCGTCGAGCGCCTTGTCGTTCTTGCCGGTGAGATAGTAAGCAAGCCCGAGGTGGTACCAGATATTGAATTGGAGCGTGCTGGTGGGAATGTTGCGCGCATTGGGCTGCCCGTCGGGCTCGATCTCGTCACGCTTGCCTTTGACCAACTCCGACGCTTTCTTCAGATCGCGAATGGCGAGATCAAACTGCCGCAGCGTGATGTGTCGATGACCGCGGTGTCGATAAAAGCGAGCGTCAGACGGATGGAGCGCGATGCCTTTCGTGTACGTGTCGATTGCTTCGGTGAAACGACCGAGATAGGCAAGACGGCGCCCCAGCCAGATGATTGCATCCGCGTCTTTGGGGTTGGCGTCGTACCGCGCCTGGGCTTCTCTTAAATTGTTCTCCAGTTCGGGCGGGTCCTGCGCATGGACCGTCGCACAGAAGAGTGTGGCGCTCAGAATGGTTATGATGAAGGGTCGCATGTTTTTAGAATACCACTGAATGTCCGCTACCAATCAGTTCGACGTGATCGTCATCGGCGCTGGAATCAACGGCGCCGGGATCGCCCGCGACGCGGCGATGCGTGGATTGAAGGTGTTGCTCATCGATAAGAGCGACATCGGCAGCGGGACCAGCAGCGCTTCCACACGTCTTATTCACGGCGGCTTGCGATATCTTGAGCATTTCGAGTTTGGACTGGTGCGCGAGTCTCTGCGCGAACGCGAAACACTGTTGCACATCGCTCCGCACCTCGTGCGGCCGCTGCCGATTACGATTCCCATTTACAAACAGAGCCGGCGCGGACCTGTCACCATTCGCGCGGGAATGATTGTTTACGATCTGCTGTCGTTTACGAAATCGCTTCCGCGGCACCGGATGCTCTCGCGCCGTGAGACTCTCGAACAGTTACCCGGTCTAAATCCCGAAGGACTGCTCGGCTCCGCGCTCTACTTTGACGCGCAAGTCGAATTTGCAGAGCGATTGGTATTGGAAAATGTGCTGGCGGCAGTCGAGCGCGGCGCTGAGGTTTACACCTATGCGCCCGTGACGAAGCTAACGGGTTCCGGGGTTGAGTTTGTTTCTGAAGGGAAGAAGCAGGTAGCGCTGGCAAGCGTTCTAGTAAACGCGAGTGGGCCATGGGTCGACTATTTGCTCGACGAGGCGTCGATCGAGAGTCCGAAGCTGATCGGTGGAACCAAGGGCAGTCACATCGTTGTCGCGCCTTTCGCAGGCTCGCCGGGGAATGCGATCTATCTCGAGGCGGAGAGTGATAAACGTCCGTTCTTCATAATTCCGTGGAATGGAAACTACCTGATTGGAACCACTGACGTTCGCTTTGAAGATAACCCCGATAAGGTTTGCAGCGAGCTTTGGGAAATCGACTACCTGCTCGCTGAAACCAACCGCGCGTTTCCAGGAGCGCGTCTGATGCGTGACGACGTGCTGTACACGTACTCAGGTGTTCGACCGCTGCCGGTCACAGGCGAGAAGGACGAGCAGAGTATCACGCGCCGGCATTTCATTCGTGAACATCCGCGGCTGAGCAATCTGCTGTCGATTGTGGGTGGCAAGCTGACGACGTATCGAAGTTTGGCAGAGGAGTGTGTCGATTTGATCTTTCGTAAGTTGGGGCGACCTTCGCCGCCGTGTGCGACTGCAAAAGAAGTTTTGCCGGGTGGGGTAAACTTTGCTTCGTTCGCAGCGGAGTTCAAGGGGCCTGAGCGACTGCTGCGCGTCTACGGTTCGCGAGCAAACCAGGTTACCCAACTCAACGAAGATCCTTTCACTTCCGAAATACTCTTTGCGTTCAAGTATGAGTTCGCGAAGACTTTGGCCGACTGTTTCCTGCGTCGCACTATGATCGGTTTGAATAGCGATCGCGGCCTCAGTCATCTTGCCGCCGCCGCGGAAATCGCCACGGATTGCCACCGCTAATCCTGAACATCCCGCGATCCTGTCTTCATGCGAGCCCGCGGATGATGCCGATCGTAAGCCGAGCGCAAATGCATGTCAGTAATGTGCGTGTAGATCTGCGTCGTCGAGATATCGCTATGGCCCAACAGCGCCTGCACCGAACGCGAATCAGCACCATGCTGCAAGAGGTGCGTGGCGAAGCTATGTCGCAGCGTGTGCGGCGAGCAATCCCTGATGCCTGCCTTTTCCGCGTGTCGCTTGATCATGGACCAGGCAAGTTGCCGCGTGAACGGCCGGCCGCGATATAGAAAGACGTACGGCGAGGTCTGCTTCCCATAACCAGCTTTAACCGCCGCATACTGCTGCAACCAGTGAATCGCACTCTTGCCCAGCGGCACGCGGCGTTCCTTGTTTCCCTTGCCGTGACAAACAACGAGTCCCGCGAGCAGATCGACATCAGCCTGCTTCAAACCAACCAACTCCGAAACACGCAACCCCGTGGCATACATGATCTCCAGTATCGTGCGATCGCGGATGCCTTCTTCGGTCGCAACATCAGGCGCCGCCAACAGTCGATTGATCTCGTCCTCAGTGAGAAACTTCGGCAGGTAACTGAAGCGCTGCGGTGTATCCAGATCCTCTGCAGGATGAGACTTGATATGCCCGTCGAGCATGAGAAACTTGAAGAATCCGCGCGTGGCACTGACCGCACGCGAGATCGATGTAGGCGCCAGTCCTTCACGCGACAGACTAGCGATCCACTTTCGCAAGTCAGACCGCGTCAGTTCTGTAATCTCTTTCTTATTCGCGACGGCCCAGGCGTGAAGCCGTTCGAGGTCGCGTTTGTAGCTGTCGAGAGTGTGACGGGCGAGACCCTTCTCGACCTGAATGTATGTTAGGAACTCTTTAACGAAGTCGCGCTCCACCGTGCGCAGCTTACACTAAATCTGCAAAAAATCTGCGTAAATCTGCGTTTCACTCGTACCGGAGGCATTCAATCGGATCGAGTTTTGAGGCTTTGCGCGCGGGCCATACACCGAAGATCAACCCGACGCCGATCGACACAGTCAGACCAGTGACGACCGCCCAAGTCGGAATAGACGCCGGCATGCCCGGAATTATCAGCATGAGTATCTGACTAATGCCGACCGCCAAAAGCACACCAAGCACGCCACCAAGAAACGTCAGCATCATTGCTTCAAAAAGAAATTGCCGCACGATGTCTCTGCGACGCGCGCCAATCGCTTTGCGAACACCGATCTCCTTCGTGCGCTCGGTCACGCTCACCAGCATGATATTCATCACGCCGATGCCGCCGACGAGCAGACCCAGGCTCGAGATCGCGATCGCGATCAGCCCGACCATCGCCGTGATGCTGTCAAACTGTTCGATAAACTTGTCTGCCGTTTTGATATCGAAGTTATTCGGATCGCCAAACTTCACCTGACGGCGGCGACGCAGTATCTCTTCGGATTGCGTCAGTGCTTCCTGAACTTGCCCAGTCCGGCCACGAATCACGAGCAGTACGTAACCCTTCGCGGGCGCGATCTTTTGTGAGGTGCGAAACGGAATGTAGACCGCGTTGTCTTCTTCGTTCTCGCCGAAAAACCCGGCTTTGCGTTTCTCCAACACGCCAATGACTTCGAAGTTGTAACCGCCCATGCGCACCTGCGCGCCGGCGATCGTGTTGTAACCCGGGAAGAGCGCTTCGGCTGCGTTAATGCCGATAACCATGACGTTCGATCTTTGCGAATCGTCGGATTCGGTAATGAAGCGCCCTTCTTTGAGTGAGATGTTCGTGATGTCGGCGTAATTTGGAGAAACTCCCGAAGTGTTTCCCCAACGGTAATTGCGTCCCTGGTAAGTGATGTTGTCGTCGAATGGTCCACCGCCGTAGCCGACATTTGGCGCGACGTGCGCGACATCCTCGACAGCGGGTGCCTGCGCTTTGATGGTTTCCGCGTCCGCGATGGTGAGCGGCTTCCTCAGGCGCTCGGAACGATCTTCACTGGTGCGTGGCCCCGTGGAGAGGTGGAATGCGTAAATGTTGTTCGTTCCATACTCTTCAATCATCGCGACGATGTTTTGACGCAGACCCGTAAGCAGCGACGCGATCGAGATCGCCGTCATCACGCCGATCACGATTCCGAGCACGGTCAGAAAGCTACGAAACTTATGGCCCCGCACACTATCGACGGCCATCTTCAGCGTTTCGCGCAAAATACCTTTTGGCAGACTTAATTTCATTACCTACTTTTCGTACGCGTCATTTTTGTAGGGGCGGCACTCCGTGGCCGCCCGTGATCCTTCACCCCCTGATTTGCCACCCCGGGCGGCCACGTCGGGCCGCCCCTACAATTACGCCTTCGTTAGAGCCAGAATCGGATCGAGCCGTGCGGCCTTGAACGCCGGATAGATTCCCGCAATCATGCCGACGATTGTTGATACACCTAAAGCCAAAATGATGTAGCCAATCGTTATCGTCATCGTGATCGACGCGAGGGTCGTTATCAACGTGGTGATACCCCAGGCTATT
>JAICQI010000324.1 GCA_025937955.1 Pyrinomonadaceae bacterium | reverse complement strand
GCGAGCGAGCCGGCAATGTGGAACGAGCGCTCATCCGAGTCGACTTCGTGATAGTTACCAAACACGAGCCGTACTTTTATGTCCACCATTTCATAGCCGGCAAGGAAGCCACGTTCCATCGCATCGCGGATACCCTGTTCGACCGGCTTGATGTATTCCTTCGGAATCGCGCCGCCCGTGATCTCGTTTTCGAACACGAAACCTTCACCCGGCGCGGGCTCGATCTCGATCTCGACGTGACCAAACTGACCACGACCGCCAGTCTGTTTCTTGTAAATCTCTTTACCCGGGGCGGGTTTGGTAATCGTTTCGCGATAAGCGACCTGCGGCTTACCGACGTTGGCATCAACACCAAACTCGCGCTTCATGCGATCGACGATGATCTCGAGGTGCAGCTCACCCATGCCGGCGATGATCGTCTGTCCGGTCTCCTGATCGGTCGAGACATTGAACGACGGATCTTCCTGGGCCAGGCGATTCAACGCGACGCCGAGTTTGTCCTGGTCCTGCCGTGTCTTTGGCTCGACAGCCACGCGAATAACGGGCGCCGGAAACTCCATCGCCTCGAGCACGATCGGCTTGTTGTCGTCACAAACTGTGTCGCCAGTAGTCACCTGCTTCATGCCGCCAATCGCAATGATTTCGCCGGCGCTCGCGTCCTCAATGTCCTCGCGCTTATTCGCGTGCATGCGCATCAGACGTCCAACGCGCTCTCTGCTGTCCTTAATCGGGTTGTAAGCGTACGAACCGGCCTTGATCGTGCCGCTGTAAATGCGCACGAACGACAGCTGGCCGAGATGTTTGTCGGCCATGATCTTGAAAACCAGTCCGGAAAACGGCGCAGACGCATCCGGAGGACGCGCCTCAACCTGACTAGTCTTCGGGTTGACGCCTTCAACCGGAGGAATATCGAGCGGCGACGGCAGGTAGTCCACTACCGCATCGAGCAGCGTCTGCACGCCTTTGTTCTTGAACGCCGAACCGGTCACGACGGGCACTAATTTCAGCCCGATGGTTCCGGCACGAAGCGCCTTGCGAATCTCCGGCTCGGAAATCTCTTCGCCTTCGATGTACTTGTGCATCAAGCCATCGTCTACACTCGCTACCGCTTCGATCAGCTTCTCGCGAGCGGCAGCGGCCGCATCCTTCAAGTCTTCCGGAATGTCGGTGACTTCGTATTCAGAGCCCTTGGTTTCGTCTTTCCAGATCAGACCCTTCATCGCGATCAGATCGATGACGCCCTTGAGTTGATCTTCAAGACCGATTGGAATCTGGATAGCTACCGGGTTTGCACCGAGACGAGTGATGATCGACTCAAAGGAGCGATCGAACGACGCGCCCGCGCGATCGAGTTTGTTGATGAAGCAAATACGGGGAACGCCATACTTGTCGGCCTGGCGCCAGACAGTCTCTGACTGCGGCTCAACACCGGCGACACCGTCAAACACAGCAACGGCGCCGTCAAGCACGCGCAGCGAGCGCTCTACTTCCATCGTGAAATCGACGTGGCCAGGCGTGTCAATGATATTGATGCGATGATCGACGCCGTTTCTTTCCCAGAAACAGGTAGTTGCAGCGCTGGTAATGGTGATACCGCGCTCCTGCTCCTGCTCCATCCAGTCCATCGTCGCCGTACCCTCGTGTACCTCGCCAATCTTGTGCGTGATACCCGTGTAATAAAGGATACGTTCGGTGGTGGTGGTTTTACCGGCATCGATGTGCGCCATGATGCCGATATTCCTGAACTTGCTGAGATCTTGCTTAGCCATTGCTTTATTGGTCTTTGGTTTTTGGCCTTTGGTCTTCGACAAAGACCAAAAGCCCAAGCCCTAAGACTCTCTTACCATTTATAGTGCGCGAAAGCCTTGTTGGCGTCCGCCATGCGGTGCGTGTCTTCTTTCTTCTTCACCGCGTTGCCGCGGTTGTTAGCCGCGTCGAGAATTTCAGCCGCCAGACGATCAGTCATCGTCTTTTCGCCGCGGCCGCGTGCGTAGGAGACGATCCAGCGAATTGCCAGGGCACCGCGCCGTTCCTGGTGTACTTCAATCGGAACCTGATAAGTCGAACCACCAACGCGTCGCGACTTCACTTCGACCGTCGGCTTGACGTTGTCGATGGCTCGCTTGAAAACCTTCAAAGGCTCTTCGCCGGTCTTGTCGCCGATCTGACGCATGGCGTCGTAGAAGATGCTTTCGGCCACACTCTTCTTGCCTTCCCACATCACGCCACTGATGAATTTGGTCACCAGCGGGCTGCTGTAAACCGGGTCTGGAAGTACGTCGCGTCTTTCGGCTACTCGTCGTCTTGGCATATTCGTCTCTCGTTATTTACCGGCACTCGCCTTGGGTCGTTTTGCTCCGTACTTCGAGCGTCCCTGCTTGCGATCGGCAACGCCGACGGAGTCGAGCGTGCCACGAATCACGTGATAGCGGACGCCAGGAAGATCCTTCACACGGCCGCCTCTAATAAGGACTATCGAGTGCTCCTGCAGGTTGTGACCTACGCCGGGGATGTAGGTAGTTACCTCGATACCGTTTGTCAGGCGCACGCGCGCGACTTTGCGCAACGCCGAGTTCGGTTTCTTCGGCGTTTGCGTGTAGACGCGGGTACAGACACCACGCTTCTGCGGAGAACTCTGAAGCGCGGGGCTGGCGGTCTTGTACTTGACCTGCTGGCGACCTTTGCGAACAAGCTGATTTATCGTCGGCACGTGTTTCCCTCGTTAAATCGGAGCGCGTTAGACGCGCAAAAAGGCCCCTTGCCTGCCTCTTTCCGGAACCAGTCCGGCAGTCAGCGCAGGCGGCTGCCCTGTTAAAAAATTAGTTATAGGGACGTTCTGATTTTCGCTATTGAGCGGCGGGTGTGGATCGTGGCTTCCCTTAAGCCGAAACTTTTCTGTGGCGTCGCATTCAATAGGGGGAAGTTTCCTTCCGCGAGTAAGCGCTGGAGCGGCGACTTAAATTAAGGCGTCGCGACTCTTACTATTTACGCCACAATAATTGTCAACCGACCGTTAACGCGTGGTCGAGCAACGCCTCCACCCCGACAGAACCAACTGGACGTTGCTTGTTTGCTTCAGACTGCTGAGTCCGAAACGGGAGACTATACGGGTGCGGGGAGTTGGTGTCAAGCGGAGCCCCGGATTTACGCGGATAAAAACACGGATTTAAGCAGATACCAAACTCCATAACCGGCTGCGGCGATGAGAAGAACTATAACAAGAGCCAAGACTGCCATCAGGAGTTTGAATTTGCGGTAACGACGCTTATCCGGTGGTGCCAACGAGCCCTGCGGGAAGTATGGTGGTGGTGTGTAAGTGGCCATGCTGATTACGGAGTTGGGGAGGCCGTACCGGCAGCGGCTTTCTTTAGCTCCTCCTCCTTCTGCTTCTTCATAAGATCTGCCTGGTGCTTTCGGCCGGCCCGAATTCGCTTAATTCCTTCTTTGGCCTCGTCCAGACCGTCCTGCGCGCGGTAGTAATCAGGATCGATCTCGAGCGACTTCGAGAAAGCCGCAGCCGCCGCGTCATACTGGGCCAACTTCGTGTACGCCACTCCAAGGTCGTAATAAATATCCGGATCGTCTTCTTTACGTTTCGTCGCCTCGCGAAATTCGCGGATGGCCTCACTGTATTGACTCAATCCCGCGTACGTCTGTCCGAGAGCGTAATGAGCTTCAGCATCGTCGGAATTCTCGTCTAAATACTTCTTGTATGCCGCAACTGCCTTCTTATACTCACTTTCCGCCTCTTCACTCTTCCCCAGCGACTCGAAGCCCAGCGCCAGCCGGAAGTGCGCCTCCGCGAGGTCGGGATCCAACCGTACCGCCTCCATGAACGCCAGCACTGCCTCAGCGTCCTGGTCGTTCAGGTACAATTCCTTACCCTTATCCAAAAGGCTGCGCGCCCTGGTCCGATCCTCCGCCAAACCGTTGGACACTGGCCGGGTTTCGGCACTATTATTCGTGTTTTGCTGACCGCTGCGCTTGCAACCGACCGCCCAGATCATTAGCCACACGGCGCAGATTAAGAGAATCGATCTCATCCCGTTAGACTCTGCCATATAGGCCGAATGGAAGCAAAGCACGATTGCGACTTTCTGTTATCAGAGCCATTCACACGTAAGGAGTGCAAATGTTCAGAAACCAATTCCGGCTGGGATATCTGGCGCCAATTGCCCTGGTCGCCTTTTTGTCCCTGCCGCAGGCATTCGCTCAGAAACCAACCGTCGTTTCTGCTGTTAACCGCCCGCTCGAACTGAGTTTGACTGCCGACACAAACGTCGTCAGTGCCTGTGCTGATGGCGGAGCGCCGCAAGTACGTTTGAAGGCAAACGCAGTCTCGCCCGGTGGTTTTCCGATTCAATACAAGTGGACAACAACCAACGGAACGATTAGCGGCGAGGGTCCGGAGGTGACCTGGAACCTGGCCGGTCTGAAACCGGGTTATCACAAGGCGTCACTCGATATTCGCAGTGTCGGCAGTGAGGGTTCGTGCCAGGCGTTCTCGTCTGTCAGTGTGCTGGTGAATCCCTGTGTCGCAGTGCAACCGGTCTGCCCGGCGATTGAAATCGTCTGCCCGACAAATATCGCACTCGATCAGCCCCTGACCTTCAGCTCGCGATATACGGGTGGCGTGCCCGCGAACGTCACTCCTGCTTACAACTGGACCGTATCCGCCGGAACGATCATCTCGGGACAAGGAACGGACACGATCAAGGTTGATACGACTGGCCTCGCGGGTCAGACTATAAGAGCATCGCTTTCAATGGGTGGTTACAACCTCGAATGTTCGGGCGACTGTGGCGTCTCGATTCCGTTGCCGAAGCCGACTAACCGCAAGTTTGACGAGTTTCCTGATATCTCTCGTAACGACGAGAAGGCACGTCTCGATAACTTCGGCATCGAGCTCCAGCACGATCCGACAGCGACGGCCTATGTTGTCGTCTATCCCGGACGCTCCAGTAAACGCAGCGAGGTCCAGCATCATGCGAACCGCATTGTTGAATACCTGGTTCACTCGCGCGGCCTGGATCAGCGTCGCATCGTAACCCTGGTTGGTCCCGCAAAAGATCAACTCAAGGTTGAACTCTGGGTCACACCCCAAGGCGCAACCCCGCCAAACCCGTAAAAAATTTAGCAGCGGATAACGCAGATCTGTGTAAATCGATTTACACAGATCTGTGTTTATCTGCGGCCTCTTTCTTGCTTATAATCACAAAAACTTTTCACGCGGGGAGACAACTGCATATGTTGTGTACTAAATCAGGATATCGATCGCTTTTGATTGTTCTGATGCTGGTCCTGTCGTTCTCAGCAGCGGCGGCCCAGGACGAGAAGAAGAAGGACGACAAAGAGAAGAGTGTAAAGAAAGAACTCACCGGCAAGCCGGTCATGTGGCGCGAGCCGACCGACCTCGAGAGTCGCAATCTGCTCCTTGGCGCGGGCGGCGATCAAATGAAGCCGGACATCAGCCGGTTAACTTTCATCGAACAGAAGACGGGCGGCTTCTCGACTAAATATCGCGTTCGTGATGCCAAGGGAAATGAGTGGATCGCGAAGATTGGAAAAGAAGCTCAGACTGACACGGCTGCGAATCGGCTGTTGTGGGCGCTCGGTTACGAAACCGAGATCGCTTATCTGGTTCCGAAAGCGAAGATCGAGGGCAAAGGTGAGTATGAGAACGTCCGGCTCGAAGCTCGGCCGGCCAATGTGAAGCGAGCGGGCAATTGGATGTGGGAGAACAACCCATTCATGAACGCGCCCGAGTTTCGCGGACTGAAGATCCTGATGGTGATGCTGAACAACTGGGACATGAAAGACGACAACAACGAGATCCTCGCGCCAAAGGGCGATACCACCGGGGAGGCCGAGTTGCGTTACATCATCAGCGATCTGGGAGCTACATTTGGAAAGACCGGGGGCTTCCTTTCACGCAGCCGCAACAAGCCGTCTGATTACGTGAAGGCCGAATTCATCAAGAAAGTGAACGGCGATGTTATTGACTTCAGCTACAGCGGCAAAAACCAAAAGCTGTTCGAGGGCATCACGGTTGCCGACGCGCGCTGGCTGAGTAACCTGCTGAAGCGCTTGAGCGATGATCAGATCAAGGATGCTTTCCGGTCGGCGAGTTATTCGGCGGAAGAAGTCGATCTATTGGCTGGTGAGTTTCGGGAAAGAATTAACGCGCTGGCGAAGCTCAGCTAGAAATTAGGCCGCAGATAAACGCAGAATGACGCAGATCAGAAAATCCGATCTGCGTCATTCGGGGTTTATCTGCGGCTAATTTATCTTACGACGTCAATCGCGATCAGTTGCTGCCCGGAAATCACAAACTCAGCGGGCGGCAGTTCCATTTCATACACGGGCGATAGCACTGTCGGCGTGTAACCACCCGACGTGCGATCGCTGTTCAGCGTCGCGACCATCGACGGCGGCAAGCTCGGAAGCTCACTTGTTCCAATCACCGCTCCCGACGTTATGCGAAACAGTTTCACATAAAGCCGATCGCTCTTCTTCACCGTATTGATCGCTTTTACCAGCTGGCTCAGATCCTGCGGCACAAAGGACTTCGCCGGCGATCCTTCCTGCAAAACTCCACCGTCGCCGACAAATACCAGCAACTGCCCCAACCCCGCATCCTCTGGAATCTGAACCGGAATTCTCTGCACAAACTGCTTGCCCGATTCAGTCCTGACG
>JAICQI010000244.1 GCA_025937955.1 Pyrinomonadaceae bacterium | reverse complement strand
CGAGTATTTAGGTTTGAAATTGGCTGACGTTTCAAAACAGATTAAGGACGAATACAAAGTCGCTGAGAAGTTTGTCCACTCCTGGAGAGAGCAAAAACAAAAGTACCTGAAGCTCTATATCCAACCAGCGCAAGAACTCGAAAAAAGTAGGGGATACGGCATTCACTTCAGCATAAGTATGCTGCATTTTGGACGAAGAAGGCAGGAGATAGAAGAGATAGGAAGCTTCTCAGGGCCTTGGTAATCTCACGTCTGTATCGCCACATTCAAGACGTGTCAGGATTTCCGTGGATCTGCGGCAAGTAATCGCTTCAAAGTCACAGGTTTCACCGTTGTAACTTAAAGTACCTTGCCGCCCTGGCAGCTTAATTGTTTTGGAGTCAGGATCTAAATGAGCAATACGAGCAACGAGGCCTCTCGCGAAGCGTCAACATTCGCGGTTGCGAACTGAATGCACGATTCATTGATATTGTTCTCGTGAGAACCCGCAGCCGTGGGGATTAACAATGGTTCCATGATCACCCCAAGTCGTTTGGGAAAAACCTATCCTCGCGGAAGATCACTCCAATCAGTCAAATTGATTTTTGGGGCAGAAATGTAGTTTGCCCCAAAAGTCGGCGAATAATCGGACTTTTGAGGCAAAGCTGTATTCATGTATTCATCGGCTTTGCCTCATAAATGCCGATTAAAGTGGAAACTGATCGTTGTGCCTCAAAAATCATTTTTAGGCCCATCAGCTACTTTGACATTCAGGCGGGCTCGAAGGGGTAAGTTTTGATTTGGCCCTCGCCCTGTTCCACTGTAACAGACCAAAGGCCAGACTTATTCCAATAAACGATAACTCTTTAACGTCTTCCGCGTGATCGTGACCGTCTCAGTAACAACCGTGCTTCCGTCCGGCTTCTGCTCGCGCATGAGCGTGTATTCAACTGCCACGATATGCTTGCAGCGAGCGTTGCGAAACTCGAAGTCAGGACATGTGCAACGCGGAGATTCAGGATCAGGATTCACTTTGTACTCGCCGTGTCCGGTTCTTAGCCTTGTTGTGCTTCTCCACGCGAAGCATAGAAGCGGCCCACGAGTGGTCATCACACGTCTTTTGGTCATGTCGCCACGCCCAAAAGAGCAGCTTACATTTCGGGCTTTGTGGCGGGGACGAGGGATCAACTCCTATGTAGCGATTGAACTGCCTACTCTTTATCGAACCTCTTACATGCGGACTGATCGAAACGGAACTTCGAATAGATTAAGTCAGCGCAGCAACTTTCGCTAATAAATAGCAATAAAGCGCCATGAATATAACTGGATGTAAATGTGATCTTGTATGAAAGTTTACATTCCGACAGGTTGAATCATTGCCCAGACACTCAGAAAAATAGGTTTCCCAGACGATAGGCTGATCGTTTAGCGATGGTCAATGCTTTCCAGACGGAGGCTTTTTGACCAACCTGCCCGATCACGTTTTCCCATCGCCGCATTCACGCATTACCGCTCCTTTCACGGGAGTCACTCAATTCTACAAGCCAACCTTGGCGTAAAGACTTTTTGCCAAGCAATTCAAAGGAGAGCCTATGGCCAACATTTCCAAGCGAAATCGGCGGCGAGAGAGAGAATTACGCAACGCTGCGAAAAACCGGCGCGAAATAATCGCAGCGCGCTTGAGCCGCCGAGACATGATTAAAGCGGGTTTGTTAACGAGCGCCGGATACCTGATCCACAAAAACGGCTTGAGTGCTCGGGCCCATTCCCTTCCAGACCATAACGACGGTTGCAGTGATCGAGATCGAGATCGAGATGGCGGTGGTTTTCCCCCGAGTCCCCCGACAACCCCATTTGTGGAGCCGATGCCAATTCCGCCCATCGCACAGCCGGTTGCAGCACTTAGCCCCGCACCGACAGTAGCTCCGAACACAGCAGCAGGCGAAGGTCGTACTCGGGATCACCAGGCTTTACTCCAATTACCGCCGCAGAAGTACTACGAGGTGCATCAACGCGAAGCGTTGATAAGTGTGCACCCGGATTACCCATTGCAGAGACTCTGGACGTTCAATGGCACTGTGCCGGGTCAGACCTATGTTGCTCGCTACGGTGAACCGATTCTCGTGAGGAACTTCAACGACCTCCCGAATAACAATGGCGGTTTTGGACTCCAGTCCCTTTCAACGCACTTGCATAATGGTCACACGCCATCCGAAAGCGATGGCTTCCCCTGCGACTTCTTCGGTCAGGGCAAGTTCTACGACCAACACTATCCAAACGTCCTCGCCGGCTTCGCGTCGAGCCATCCACCCAATGGCGATATACGAGAATCGATGAGCACGCTTTGGTATCACGACCATCGCGTCGACTTCACCGCGCAGAATGTCTACAAAGGTCTTGCAGGTTTTTACCTGCTCTTCAATCAATTCGATACCGGTGATGAAACCACGGGCTTCCGTCTGCCGAGCTTCCCCGACTTCGACATTCCGATGATGTTCAATGATAAGAACTTCGACGAAGATGAGATTCTCGTCTTCGACCTCGCTAATCGCGACGGTATCCTGGGTGACAAGTTTCTTGTCAACGGAAAGATACAGCCTTTCTTTAATGTAAAGCGCCGGCGTTATCGATTCCGTTGGCTTAATGGTGGTCCGTCAAGGTTCTACCGGTTCTACCTTACGAAATCAAACTTGACCAACCACCCGTTCTGGGTAATCTCCAACGACGGCAACCTATTACGAAACCCAGTGCTAACAACTAACGGACTATTCATCGCCGTCGCCGAGCGCATGGATGTCATTGTCGACTTCTCATCCTTCGCGCCCGGCAGCATCGTTCACATCGAGAATCGTCTGCAACAGTGTGACGGTGCCGGACCCGGCAACACCATTCTTCCAGCCGGACAAGGCAATAAGGTGCTCGAGTTTCGGGTGGTTTCCGACACAGTAACGGACAACAGCGTCGATCCTGCAACGAACCCAACATTCTATGAAGTGCCGACGCGTGTAACGGAGCGAATCAAACGTTGCTTCCAGTTTGACCGTGAAGATGGACAGTGGGTAATCAACGATAAGATTTTTGATTGCAACGATGTTCGTTTCAGGGTCAAGCGCAACACCGCTGAGATTTGGAGGCTTGAGGGTGGCCGCAGTTGGTCGCACCCGATCCACATCCATTTCGAAGAGCATCAGGTCCTTAAACGCAATGGCAGCTTGCCTACCCTGATTGAAAGAGGCCGTAAAGACGTGATCAGACTCGGCGAGGATGATAATGTGGAGATTTACTTCCGCTTCCGTGATTTCGTCGGGCGGTATCCGATGCACTGCCACAACACGATTCACGAAGACCACGCGATGATGTTGCGCTTTGACATCGACGACGTGGGCAACAATAACGAGAGCAGTTGTGATAGCCACTAATGGCCACTGATCCAGGAAAGGAGAACAACAATGTCACAAGTAAGCAGACGAAAGATGCTCGCGGGCTTGGCAGTGGCTCCGGTCGGCGCAGTGATAGTCACGAAAGCCAATAGTCTGGATAAACTGTTGCCCAAGGCGACACGTTCATCCCGCGAAAAATTACAAATTCGGCACTTTCCCAACTTCGAGTTGACGACGCACGAGGGCAAGAAAGTGAAATTCTATGAGGATCTGGTCAAGGACAAGATCGTCATAATCAACTTCATGTATGCGAACTGTGAGGGCAAGTGTCCTCCCATAACTCGGAATCTCAAGCGAGTGCAGAACTTATTAGGTAAGCGCGTGGGTCGAGACATTTTCATGTATTCGATCACGCTCAAGCCTGAAGAAGACACCCCTGAGAAGCTGAAGCATTACATGCAGATGCATAAACTGAAACCGGGTTGGACGTTTCTGACGGGACAGCCGAAAGAGATTGACACCCTTCGTCGGAAGCTGGGGTTCAAAGATGGCAAACCCGAGCTCGACAAAGATCTGACGAACCACATTGGCATGGTCCGGTACGGCAACGAAGCACGAGAATGGTGGGCCATGTGTCCCGGCAAAGCCAACCCGCCGTGGATCGTTGAATCCGTTCTTTGGATGGATCCGAAGAGCCAGGACGTTCAGAGTCAACACACGAAGACAAAGACTCGTAAGGTCAGTTAAGCTGAATGTTTATCAGGTACAGACAGGGGTGGCACAATGAGAAACAAAGAGAAATTAGTAAGACGTTTGCTGATCATAGTGTCGTCCCTGTTTGTGGTCTTTCTCACGCTCAACAGATCCCCCGTAACGCGCGGCGAGCCCCAGGGAATCCCTCAGTCCATCGACTTTGAAGTCGGACGCCGGCCGGAAGCGTTGCTGTTCGATGGCGGTTACATCTGGGTTGCGAACCAGCAGAGTGACAATCTGATGAAGTTACGCGCGAGTGATGGCCTGAATATGGGTACGTTTGAGACCGGCACGCGGCCTGTTGCGCTCACTTACGACGGCATTCACGTTTGGGTCGCAAACAAGATGAGCAACAATGTGATGAAGTATCTCGCCAAAGATGGTTCGTTGGTCGCCACCATAGCAGTAGGCCAGCAACCCGAAGGCTTGGCATTCGACGGCAAGGATGTTTGGGTAGCGAACGGCGGAGACAACAGCGTAACCAAGTTGCGTTTGAGTGACGGTGCGAGTTGCACTTACATGGTGGGCCAAAGGCCCATAGGTTTGGTTTATGACGGGGCTAATATTTGGGTAGTGAACAACAAGAGTGACACCCTTACCAAGTTACGTGCAACGGACGGCGTTAAGTTAGGAACGTATCGAGTAGGAGACAGTCCGACGGGAATCGCATTCGACGGCTCGAATATTTGGGTAACCAATTTTTACGGCAACAGTGTCACGCAACTGCGAGCTTCGGATGGTCAGATTTTAAATACTATCTCTGTTGCGGACGGACCCGTAGGAGTAGCCTTTGGCAACGGCTACGTGTGGGTCGCGAATTACGGGAGCAGTTCTGTGATGCAGGTTGAGCCTAAACGTGGCGGCGTGATCAATACTGTGAAAGTTGGCAAGTCTCCAGCGAGTGTGATCTTCGATGGCACAAGTATTTGGGTAGCAAACGGAGGCAGTAATTCAGTTTCAAGGTTGATCCTGTAGTCTCACGCATCCCGTGGAAGATGGTGGTCTCGAAGCCGCTCTCGCTTGAGTGCGGACTCAAAGCGACTGCTTTTTTTAGCCATTCAATTTATAAACTCCAGCCCCCGAACTCGACCCGAATCGAGCTGTGCCTCGATAGCGTGAAGTCTTTTGCGAAATACTTATCCTCGCTGAACACCCGTCCAATCAGTCAAATTGATTTTTGGGGCAGAAATGCCGTTTGCCCCAAAAGTCACCGAATAATCCGACTTTAGAGGCAAAGCCGTATTCATGTATTCATGTATTCATCAATGAAAATGACCCACTATCTTGGGTACGCTAGGTTATTGACACGGCTCTCCTCAGTTGCTTACCATACGGCTTCCCCTTGAAAAAATTTGAAGCCCCGCTGAGTTTTACCACTGCACCAGGAGTGATGTAAGCCCGGACTCCTGCATTTCTGACGACGTTTCTTAAAGTCGCGCATATAGCGTCCGGAACTAAATCCTAAGCATCTGAGGCCCCATGGTTACATCCAGCTCCCACACCGATCGCCGTAGGAGGGCGAACTTCGATGTTGAAGTCAACGATATCACGCGTCGCAGTCTCTGCTTTTGCAGTAATTGTCTTGTGTCAGGTAGCGAAAGCTGTCCCAGTTGGAACGGTTCTGGGGGGAACCGTCGTAGCGTCCAACAGCATTTCGGCGGCTCTTAGTGGCAGCCTGCAGATTTTAGATCCCAACGGCGATCCAGTCCTTATCACATTCGCCAGCCAAGGCACCGCGTTAAGCTTCATCGGTGCTCCAGGTACGCCAGTGGTGTTTCAAGCCGTAATAGCAGGAAACGCAGACCAAGGCAATATCCCAATCGCAATGCAGATGATGTTCAGCGGCACTGGTCCAGTGATCCCGCAGACTAACGCACCTACTCTCGACTTGATCGGGTTTGGCACAGTACAGTTTTCCGGTTTCACCTGCGTTGGTGGATGTGTATCTGGCACTCCGGGGTTCAGTTTCTCAGGCACGTTTAGCGGACCGGTGGCCTTACATTTCACCAGCTTCGATTTTAATGGCGAAACAAGGTTTCAACTGCGAACAGCCACACTCACTTTCACTTCTGAGCCTGTGCCTGAACCTATATCTATGTTGCTCTTCGCCACTGGACTCGCGGGCAGTTCGGTAGTCATTCGTCGCAAGTATGGCCGACGGCGTTAATTATTCTCGGACAGTCATCCGCGGTCCGAAGTTGCAAAGCAAAGCCATCCACAGATTACGCAGATTCTGTGTAATCTGTGGATGGTTTGATTTTGCCACACAGTAATTTGTAGCAGTTGGTTATTGCATCAATTGCGACTGAAAATACGCGAGATCAAAGAAATTTCTGGCCGATTGAATTTTTCCGTTCTCGTTCGCAAATTACTGCTGTACGAAGAAGTTGCTGAACTCTTCAACGTATTACTGCGGCGCGAATTTTTCGTTTGACTAGGGCCGGATGGATTTATTGAGGCGAGTTGCCGCGAGAACAAAAGACTAGGCGAGTTGGCAGGTTGGTGAGTGGTGAGTTGGCGAGTTGAGAAGCTTTGCCTTAAAAGTTCGAAATCAGGGTGCAAACGTAGGATGGGCTCCGAACTGTCGCGCCTTCACCGCTTGTCCGGTCGTCATAAAATGCTCCACCCCTCGCAACAAGCTGTCGAGGTAGACCTCGACGCTCGTGGCGAAGTTTTGCACATAAATCTTCTTAGTTGTTTCCAGTAGGTGGGACTCCAGGATGGGAGTGACCGTCAGTGAAACATCGCTTTGGGCTTCCCCCAGAGGGCGGATGTTCCAGAAGATCCACGTTGACTTTCTCTGCGGGGGGCCTATTAGCAGATCGTAGCCAATCCCCTCCCTCCAGCATATGAAGTCGCGCTCCCAGTAAAGGCCGCTGTAATAGAGGACACCATCTCTGGAACCCACGCCGGGCCATTTGTACACCTTATTTTCCTGGCAGTAAGGATGGTACCTGGTGAGTTGACCTGGCGTGGAAATCACCTTCCAGATAGCGGCCATCGGAGCCTGGATGATCCGGCCCAGCCGCACATGTTCGCCCAGCTCCAGACCCCGCTCCGAGAGATCGGCTTGAAATTCTCGTTTTTCCATTTCGTCCATGAGCAGCTCCGATTGTTTGCGTGAGTTCTAAACATCAAACTGCCGAAGCGGTCTCTTCGCGGTGACTGGCGGTGGTTTCCGTTGTGGGAGGACAGGTCTTCAGCAGGAGGGCGTTCCACGAGGTTCCCGTCGCCACGCCATAGGCGACTAAATAGCTGTTGGGAAATTCTTGCTCCGAACTGAGGTCCTTTAAATTCCGGATAAGATCCACATCTCCCAAATGCCCGCCCTTCCCCTTCTTCATGTTTTCAAAGAACACCTTCGTAAAGGATATTCCCAGTTGCTTGGCGTAGTGTCTCCAGACGAACTCGGTGGTATTAAGGGGAACAAGAACGCGAACATCGTTGAAGCTCAGACCGTGCTTCCGAAGCAGCTCCTGAATAAGGGATGTTCCCACGTCAATGACCCTCTGCTGGTTTTTCGGGTCCAGGAAGCTGTTTACACTGTCTATTCTCCCGTCGGTCTTGCCAACGCCGTCAATAATCTCAAACAAGCCAGATCCGCCGGAGATCAACATGAGACCCTGGCCATCCCCGACGAATATCGATCCGCCCATCAGCCGCTTCTGGGTGAGTTCAAAGTAATTCGAGGACACTATCAGAACCTTGTTGGCCCCACCGTGCTCCACCAGGAGCTTGGCGATCTGGATCGCGGTGAACGACCCCGTGCACTCCTGTTCCACGTTGAAGACGATGGCGTTAGCCATTTCCATTTTTTGCTGCAGGAAATAAGGAACTTTGACGCATTCCTCGTCCGAGTGCAAGGCCCAT
>JAICQI010000160.1 GCA_025937955.1 Pyrinomonadaceae bacterium | reverse complement strand
TTGTCGCCAGACGGCAAGAAAGTCGCTTTCATCGTGCGTGGCGAAGTATTCGCAGCTTCGGCAGCCGACGGTGGCGACGCAGCGCGCGTTTCCAACAGCTATGGCGAGGAGTACCAGCTCGCGTGGGCGCCGGACAGCCGTCGCCTGGTCTACGTGTCGGACCGTGATGCCGTGCCTCACTTGTTTCTCTACGACTTCACCAGCAACTCCGAGACCCAGTTAACTCGTGCCGCCGCTGACGATTCGACGCCGCGGTTCTCACCCGACGGCAAATCGCTGGCGTTCATTCGCGGTGCGAAAGAATTGCGCGTAATGGATATGGCTGCGAAGACGGACCGCGTGGTGCATACCGCCATTTTTGAACGGCCGCCGCTCATTTCGGATCGGCCATTCGTGTGGTCGCCTGATGGAAAATGGCTGGCCTACCTGCCGGTCGCTGAGAATCAGTTTAAAAACGTCCACGTCGTTTCGGTTGAAGGTGGGACTGGTGGCGCGGCGAGTTATCTGGCGAACGTCTTCAGCAACTCGATTTCCTGGAGTCCTGATGGTGCTTACGTTTTGTTTGATTCAGGCCAGCGAACGGAGAGCATTCAATTGGCTCGTGTCGATCTGGTGCCGCGTACGCCGCGTTTTCGCGAAGACCAGTTTCGAGATCTGTTTCGCGAAGAGTCGCCGAGAAGTGTGACTCCTGCGAATCGTCCCGAGCCACGTCCGAGTGAGTCTCCCGCGCCTTCGCCAGTTCCCTCAGCTTCGCCTGCGGAAGAAAAAAGTCCCGCGACGAAACCGGTTCAGGTTGTTTTCGATGGCATCCGGCGGCGCTTGAGCTTCGTCCCCGTAGGACTCGACGTCACTTATCAGACGATCAGTCCCGACGGAAAATGGGTGGCGCTGATCGCGAATGCCGCGAATCAGGCGAACATCTATCTTTACTCGCTCGACGAACTCGCACGTGAGCCCGCCGTCGCCAAACAGTTGACCTCGACTCCCGGTTTCAAGCGTGGGGTGCAGTTCTCGCCTGACAGTAAAGAGATCTTCTTTATCGAGAGTGGCCGGATCGGGGTCGTGAATCTTGAAGGCCGGGCACGTTCGCTTGCGGTCGCGGCTGAGCTCGACGTCGACTTCTCGTGCGTAAAGATGGAAGCCTTTCGACAGGGTTGGTCCTACTTGCGCGACTTCTTTTACGATCCCGGGTTTCATGGCGCGAATTGGGATGCGGTGCGCGCGGAGTACGAACCGCTGATCGCGGATTCGCGCACGCCCGACGAGATGCGGCGGCTCTTGAACTTGATGGTAGGTGAGCTGAACGCCTCGCACCTTGGCGCCGGCTTGCCGCCGAATGCATTCCCGCCGGCTACTGGTCGAATCGGCCTGCGTTTCGATCGTCGCGAGTACGAAACAACTGGACGCTTGCGTGTTACCGAAGTGATTGCGCTGAGTCCTGCGGCGGTAGCAGGCACGATTAAGGTTGGGGATTATCTGTTGGCTGTGGATGGTCGCACCATCGATCAATCAACAAATCTTGATGAGACGTTGAACTTCAAGATCAATCGGCGAGTCAGTTTAACTGTGGCTTCGAATGGTGAAGGCGCGGCGAAACGTGAAGTTGTAGTTCGTCCGGTCAACGCTGCGACTGAACGCGGGCTGCTTTACCGTCAATGGGTCGAGCGGAATCGTGAGTACGTGTCGAAGGCGAGCAATGGCCGGCTCGGCTACGCGCACATGTTTGACATGTCGTCCAACTCGCTGGCTCAGTTACACATCGATCTCGATGCCGAGAACTACGCGAAAGACGGAGTCGTGATCGATATTCGCAACAACAGCGGCGGCTTCGTGAACGTATACGCGATCGATGTGCTGGCACGCCGTAGTTACCTGAACATGACGCTACGCGGCTTGAGCACCACACCTGCCCGCACAGTCCTGGGCCAACGCGCCCTCAATCGCCCAACTATTCTCGTGACAAATCAACACTCCTTGTCAGACGCCGAAGACTTCACCGAAGGCTATCGCACCTTGCGTCTGGGCCAGATCGTCGGCGAACCAACCGCCGGCTGGATCATCTACACGTGGAATCAAACCCTAATCGACGGCACCACCTTCCGCCTGCCGCGCATGAAAGTCACCGCCAACGACGGCACCAACATGGAGCGCAACCCACGCCCAGTTGACATCGAAGTCACTCGCCCAATCGGGGAAACTCTGACAGACCGTGACTCCCAATTAGACGTCGCCGTGCGAGAGCTTCTGAAACAACTCGGCACGCAGCGCTCAACATCGCCGCGATAGTCGTTAATCCCAATCCTTCATAAAGAAGTATCCGCCCACGACGATCAGTATGAGGCCGATGGGAGTGGAGATGCGGTCGACGAAGCTTGTGCTAACGGCAGTCGAAAAGAGGAAACTTCCGAAAAGCATTCGAGCGCCGACAATGAGGAGAATGACGGGCCAAAACCGACGTAGCATTAGTCTCTCCAATGGAAAGCCCAGCCGCTACCAGCGCAGGAAGGGCAGGGGATGTCTTCGCCCTTGAGAATGCCGTTTCCGCCGCAGCGGGCGCATTTGTGGGCGGGTTGGAGCACGGCGACCGCGCCGCATCCTTTGCATGTGGGGCATTGTTCGTCGGGGCGGGTGAGGCTAATGCCGGTTGCCCGGCAGCGGGCACATTCCTGCGGGGCGTAATGCCCGTAAGGGTTAATCATTGTGGACTAAGTCGAACCAGTTCTTCAAGCTTTGTTTTTCGGGCAGTGGTTCAGTTTCGAAAATTACACCGAAGCCAGCCGCCTCGGCTTTATTGCCTAAAACAGCTCGAACTTGATCGTCAGGTACTTCTTCGGGTTCTGCCGGAAGTCGTAGATCATTTTGACGCCTTCCGACGAGAGTTGGTTGACGTTGGTGTAGAGAGTTTCGTCGTTGAGGAGTTTGCCGATGGTGCCTTCGCCACGTTGGGCGGCGGCGACGAGGTTATCGATGCGTTCCGTAGTGGTGTTGAAGCGCGCGATAGCGGCGCGAGTGTCGTTGTAGATCTGTTCGTCGCGAATGAATTTGCCGAGCGTGCCGCGGCCCGCGTTGATGTCGGCAATCATGAGGTTGATCTGGTCGACTGATTTATCGAGACGATCGGCGGTGCGATTGATGCGATTGTAAAACTCGTCGTCAGTCAGCAATCTCCCGGCGGTGCCGCGCCCGGCCCGCAGATCGTCGGCGATGGCTCGCATCGAGAGAGCGATTTCGTTGGCGTTGTTGTAAAGCGCGGGATCGTTGATGAACCGTCCTGCCGAGCCTTTGCCCCCCCTGATGTCCTTCATCACGTCTTCAGTCTCACGAATGGTGGCGTTGAGGTTGTTGTAAAGAGCTTCGTCGCTGAACAGACGTCCGACAGTCCCTTTGCCGTCCTTTACCTCCTTCACGATGCCATTGATCTCGTCGGAAAGTTTACTGAGACGTTGGGCGAGGTCAGTTCCGGACGTAGCGAAATCGTTGACAGTGTTTGAAGACGACCCCGGCAACAAAGCGCCATCCTGCACCGGTTGGCCCACCGCTGTTCCCGGAGTGATGTTGATGAGCATTTCGTTGCCGAGCAGGCTGGGCGAACCCTGTTGCGCCTGTGAATCGGAACGGATGCGCTCGTTGGCGGGACGCCCATCGATCGTCGAGTCAACCGTCATCTGTGCCTCGACGCGCGGCGCGCCCGGAACCGGCGACGGCTCGAGTAGAACAATCCGTTCCACCTTGCCTACGCGCACGCCCGCGAGACGCACTTCCGAACCCTCGCGCAAACCATTCGCATCAACGAAGCGCGCTTTCAAGTGCAACTTTCTGCTGAAGGGATTGATATCGCCAGAAGCGTTCAATACGAGGAAGACCAATACAGCGATCGCAAGCAGCACGAATATTCCGACTCGTACCTGGCTCAGGCTGATACTTGTTTTCGTTCGAGGCATAGCGTTGTCCTCACTCTTCTTTAATGTCCCCGCAGAAACTTCTGTATGTACGGATCCTCGGAGCGGCGCAGTGCTTCGTCAGTGCCACTGAAGATAATTATTCCCTGGCGCATCATCATGACCTTGCTATTGATAAGACAAAGTCGCTCGCCTTCGCGCTCGAAAACCACCTTGCCGTCTTCGTCAACCACCGCGTACTCGGAACAGATGTACTGAAGGTTGTTCATTTCGTGAGTCACGAAGATTGACGAAACGTCTTCGAGGTCGCGCAACTTCATGGCGAGCTCGCAGATCGTGCGTGCGGTGGGCGGATCCAAACCTGCCGTCGGTTCGTCAAACAGAACGATCTTCGGATCGCCAACAAGCGCGCGCGCAATGCCGACGCGGCGACGCATGCCGCCCGAGAGTTCGATCGGCATCTTGTCGATCGCGTCTTCGAGATTGACGAACCGCAACATGCGCCGCACTTCCGGTTCGACTTCATCTTCCGGCACACCTTGTTCGTGCAGTCGGAAAGCGACATTGTCGTAAACCGAAAGAGAATCGAAGAGCGCTCCTTCCTGAAAAACCATCCCGATGTTTTTGCGCACGCGCATCATCTGCTCTTCGCTGTAGTGGGTAACGTCTTCACCGTCGACCAACACGTGTCCGGCGTCAGGTTTAAGCAGACCAAGCACGAGCTTGATGATCGTCGATTTCCCGCCGCCGGAGCCGCCGAGGATGATCTTCGTCTCACCTTTCATCACCTTGAAACTCAGGTGGTCCAGGATGACACGATCATCGAAGGCGAGCACGACATCGCGAAATTCGATCGCGGGTATAGCGCGGTCGCGGTCGTCTACTTCCTGGAAAGTTGATTCCGCAGCGCTCTCGCTAATTGTGGGCGAAGTAGTATGTATATCGGTTGACATCAAAAACACCGAAGGTGAATCATGCGGTTCCTAGAATAACCTGAAGCGCTTTCGCGAGAAAATAGTCGGCAATAATGACGACGATCGAGGCCAAGACCACTGCGCGCGTTGTCGAACGGCCGACACCGACAGTTCCACCTTCAGTACTGAGACCTTGCCGGCACGCGATTGCCCCGATGATTAACGAGAACACCAACGGTTTAACCACGCCGCCAATCAGATCGTCGGTAGTGATTGCCTCGCGCACCGCGGAGATAAACACGCTCGAAGAGACCGAGTAGAGCGCAACCGCGGTTACCCAGCCACCAAAGATTCCCAGCACGTCAGCCAGCACCGTCAATAAAGGGAGACTTACCAGCAAAGCGAACAGACGAGGCATCACGAGCTTTCGAATCGGATCGGTGCCCAGCGCGCGCATGGCGTCGATCTGCTGCGACACGACCATCGAGCCCAGTTCAGCGGAGATCGCGGATCCGACTCGTCCCGTAACCATCAACGCGCACAACACGGGTCCGAGCTCACGAACCAGAGAGACGGCGACCAGGTAACCCGTTTGAGATTGTGCGCCATAGGCCTTGAGCGTGGGAAACGTTTGTACTGTTAAAACGCCGCCAGTGAAAAATCCTGTGAGAATGATGATCGTTAACGAGCCCACGCCGATAGCGTCCATCTGGGCGATGGTTTCCGGGATGTAACGAGGTCGCTTGAAAACGCCCTTAAAAGCGCGGGCTGCCAAAAGTGTTGTCTCTTGCAGCTCGAGTAGGGCGCGCGTCGCGAAGTTCATGGAGAGCGTATCAGACTCAGTCTTTCGTTGCTGCCAGAGCGTTAAGTAGTTTTAGGACTGTACGTTTAGAAGAGCGGCCTATGATGCGCAAATTGTACGCAGTGCGTCAAGCCACAGATGAACACGGATCGGAAATCCGATCTTTATCCGTGTTTATCTGTGGCTAAAAGGATTACGGGCGGAGGGCGTTTCGACGAGCGGGACGTTGGTTGCGTGGGCGTTGGGCGCCCATGAAGTCGCGAGCCTGGAGGCGTAACTGTCGCAAGGTGGCTAACTGTTCCGGGCGCAGCTCACGACGTATTTTCAACTCGGTTTGGATTCTCATCCGCATCTGTGCCATTTGAGCAGCGGCGAGTTCGTTTAGTCGTTGTTCGATGAGGTTCTGATCTGTAGGCTCAGCATCGAGCGCCTGATCAAGCGCGACGTTTGCTTCGCGGAATCTGCGATTGATCTGCTGGCGCTCGGTTTTGTTTTCTTCAAAGATCATGCGGATCCTTTGTCGCTGTTCCGGCGTCAGGCGAAGCTGTTCGATGGGATCTGGACCTGGGGCGGAAGCGTCCTGCGCATAACCCGTTTCCGTGAGGACCAAAACTGCCGCCAATAAAAGTATCAATGTTCTCAATCTCATTTTTACCTCGAGCAAAATTACTGGTTAATTCGATCCCCAATTAGATTAAGCGATTCGTCATCGTCGGTTGAAAGAAGTCTCAGGTCTGCGGCGAGTTGTTCACGCTCAGCTTTTGAAAGTGGCCGGCGGCTTTTCGCAAACTGTGCGTCAGCTGAATTCCGCGACTTCTTCGGCTTGGGGAGCTTTACGACATCGAAATGGATTTGGGGCTGAGATTCACTCTTTCCCTTAAGAAGTGCTTGCTGTATGAGGTGGTCCACTTCCTGCTGTGTATAAGTGGCTTCGGGAGTAGCCGTCGTTGAGGATACCTGGACCTTATCGCGCTGCAGATTCACAAAAGCCATTGCTGCAAGCACACCGAAGACCACTACGGCGAACGCGGTCGCAGCTTTCAGCCACAACGGAGATAAATCAAAGAACTGGCGTAACGCAGCGAGCGCGGATTTGCGGTTCGACTTTGTTGTAACCGGCTGCGAAACGAAACCTGCTAAAGCTTCGTCTCGCCACGCAGTGATCGACTCGCGCACCACGCCGAATGAACCCACTTCCTCACGGCAAGTGCTGCACTCGTTCAAGTGAAGCTGGAAGTCACGCCTTTCATGTTCGTCCGCTTCGTTGTAGAGGAACGCGATCAAATCCGATGCGCGTTCACAATCGGGAGTCTCTTTCATCTCAATTCCTGCTTTCAAACTTCTGTAGCCTCATTTGCAATTGCTTCAACGCCGTGTACAGCCGGCTCTTCACCGTGCTCAACGGCAGATCGAGTGCGTCTGCAATCTCGCGAAAAGTCAGTTCTTCAAATTCCTTCATCACCACCACCTGCCGGAGCTCGACCGGCAAACTGTTAATCGCACGCCGGACCGCCAGCGTCTCTTGCCGACCTTCTGCGACGTGCGCTGGCGAGTGACTGAATGGGGCGGCAAAGCTGTCTGCTGTGTCGTCTTCGAGCGCCGACTCGCCCCGAACCTTGGCGCGCCGTTGCCGCGAAATGCACTGGTTAACGGCGATCCGGTGCAGCCACGAGGAGACCTTTGCTTCGCCGCGAAAGCCGCGCAAATTGCGAAAAGCGGCGACAAAGGTCTCCTGGGTGGCGTCGCGAGCGTCTTCTTCGCGACCGAGCATGCCGTAAGTGAGCGCAAATATCCGCCGCTCCCAGCGCCGCACCAACTCGCCAAAAGCGTCGGCATCGCCCGTCAGGGCACGTTCAACGATTACCTCGTCGCTACCCAAAGTTTCCATTCTCGCGAGCGCGAGCGCTCAACGGGTTAGACGTCCGCAGTCGTCCGGAAGTCGATAAATTACGATCTGTGTAATCTGTGGATCTGTGTTAAAACTCGTTGACACTGTCGCTGGGGCTCGCCCATAATACCGAGACCCCGAGCGACTTGCGCTCGAACCCCGACGACCTGCCGTCGATTGTACCGCCAGAATCCAAGAATGCTCGAAAAACTCGGACGAATCCGTCTCCTCTACATTGTGTTGGGAGTCCTGCTGTTGGTGGGCTTATTGCCCCTTACCTTCGCTGGTTTCCTGCTCTCTGGCCGTACCGCAGACGAGTTACGCTCCATCGAGGGCCGCTACCAGGCCCAACTCGTGCAGGACAAAGCACGTCAGATCGAGCTCTACGGTCAACGCTACCGCGACGTGGTCACGGGTCTCGCCCGAGCCTTTGAGATCTCCGGCGGCATCCAGTCACTGGACGATTCCGGCTACGATTCACGCCTACAGAAAACACTCCAGGAAGATCCAAACCTGATTGCCCTCGCGCTCTGGCCAGTTGATGGAACCCTGCACCGCGCCTTCCAGCCCGACGTGATCAAACTCGAGGAAGTCGACGCGCGTGTGAGCGAGGTCCTGGCGCGCATGAGTGGTCGTGGCCTGGTCGTCAGCCGCCCACAAATTATCCGTTCCGGACAGGAGATGGCGTTGACCATCGCCGAACCCGTTCTCGGCGGTGCTAACAACCAGGAAGTTGTCGCCGCGGTCGTCGCAATCGTTTCTTTTCAGGAAGTTTTTGACGCAGTACAGCAACCCACTTCGAAAAGTGAGCGAGAGCTGTTGAACGCCGGACTGCCGGTCGTCTTCGTTGTGGACCAGAATGGCCGCGCGGTCGCACACCCTGAAGCAAGCGTCGCGTTTTCAGAAAAGCCGATGACAGACTTGAAGGTGGTGCAGGACTGGCAGGAGTCAGGCGCGCAAGTCCAATCGGCACTAGCGCCGTTTTCAGCCACCCGCGATGGACAAACCGTCGAGATGCTCGGTTCATATGCCACCGCTGAACTCGATAAGAATTCACGTTTGGGCGTGATCGCTATTCAGGACGAGGCGGCGGCGCTGGCTTCGGTAGCCGACATGCGTTGGCAAATACTCTGGATCAGTCTAGTCGCCGCGTTGCTGACAATCCTTTTCGGTATCTTCTTTGCGAAGAAGCTGACTAATCCGGTGCAAGAGCTCGCCGGGGGCGCGCATCGCATCGCATCGGGCGACTTCTCAAAACGCATCGAGGTCACCAGCCGTACTGAGCTGGGCGATCTCGGCAACTCCTTCAACATCATGACCGACCAGATCGAGCGCTTTATCGGCGACTTGCAACGGTCGGCGCAGGAGAACCGCGAACTGTTTATCGGTACGGTCAAAGGTCTCGCCGCCGCAATCGACGGTAAAGATCCGTACACGCGTGGTCACTCCGAGCGCGTGTCACGTTTTTCGATGGCTATCGCGCAACGTCTCGGTCTTGACGACGAAGAAGTCGAGAAGATACGAATCAGCGCGTTGTTGCACGACGTCGGCAAGATCGCGATTGACGACAACATCCTCAAGAAGCCCTCGGCGCTTACGGATGAAGAGTACGAGATCATGAAAGGGCACCCGCAGAAGGGCTACAAGATCATGTCGCAGATTCCCGCGATGAAGGAGTTTCTGCCGGGAATGTACATGCATCACGAGATGGTCAACGGCATGGGTTATCCGCAGGGTCTGAAAGGTGACGAGATACCACTAATGGGCAAGATTGTGGCGGTGGCCGACACCTTCGACGCGATGACCACCGACCGCCCGTATCAGAAAGCGATGAAGTTTGAAGACGCCCTGGCGCGCATTGAAAGCTTTGTCGGCACACGCTACGACCCCGCTGTCGTCGCCGCGCTCGCTGAGGCGTGCAAAGAAGGCCAGATCAAACCCGGACAAGTCAAACTACGAAAGCCCACCAAACCCGTGGCGACTCCACAGATTCAGCCGATGGCTCCCATGAATAATTCACTCTCTGCCTGATAGTTGTAGGGGCGGCCCTCCGTGGCCGCCCCAGTGTTGAATTCGCAGACTGGGGCGGCCCCGGAGGGCCGCCCCGACAACTATCAGGCAGAGAGTGAATTATTGATGGGAGCCATCGGCTGAATCTGTGGAGTCGCCACAGGGTTGGTGGGCTTTGTTAGTTTGACTTGTCCGG
>JAICQI010000905.1 GCA_025937955.1 Pyrinomonadaceae bacterium | reverse complement strand
TGCGACAGTTGGGTTACTCAACGGCAGTGGTTAAAGCCCAGATCGGCGCTTCCGGCTATGGGATGATCAAGCTCAATACTCAAAATCCGCGGCTCGACAGCATACCCAACTATCTCTTCTTCGAAGGGCCGTGCATGGTGCAAGGCTGGCTCGATGAAGAAAGACCTGGAGTCCGTCACATCGGCTCTCCCAGCATCCAGATGTTTTTAGATGATGACACTGTTTCCCTGTTCGACTGGACCGAGCAGATTCTCAGTGAGGCCAGCGTTCATGAGGGCAACATGTCACCGCCACCCTACATTCGAGAACATCCTGAGCTCAAGGAAGAGCTTTTCCGACAAGGCGCAATCGCTGGAGAATGGCTGCACGCTCAAGGCTACCGCGGCACCGCCAGCACCGACTTTGTGGTGATAGAACAAGAGGGACGCAATCAGGTCATTATCTGCGAGATCAATGCACGGGTGACGGGGGCAACGTATCCCGCAGTGCTGGCGAGACACTTTACGCCTGACGGTTGTTGGAAGATGCGCAATATTCAGTTTCGCAAATCGCTGGATGGCGATCAGCTTCTCTCCCTCATTGATCACGCACAAGTGCTCTACCGGCCGGGCAAGGACGAAGGAATCATTCCTTTTAATTTTAACATTGATAACCAGGGCAAAGTCATCAAAGGTCAGTTTCTCTGCCTGGGAAAAGACCACGAACAATGCAGCGTGGTATTGGCGAAAGCCTGGACCGAGTTGCCGGTCGAATGGGGTTATGACCGAGACTAGCCGTAAAGACGAATCTCTGCGCCGGCGGCTAATCGAGCTCACTCGCGATTTGATCATCATTCCGAGCACGCGCGATCGTCCGGAGGATATCCAGCGTTGCATGGAATTTGTCGTCAATCACGTGGAACTGCCCAATGAACTGACGGTTCGCCGGTTTTGTGAAAAAGGCAGTCCATCTACGGTGATCCTGCCGCGCAATGTTTCAGCGCCTGAGGTTCTGCTGCTTGCCCATCTGGACGTCGTTGCACGGCCCCAAGGCGCGGCGTACCACTCGTCCGTTAATGACGGGAGAATTTACGGGCCCGGCAGCGGCGACATGAAAGGCGAGTTAGCAATATTGTTAGAAATCTTCCGCGACTTCCATGAGCGCTGTTCGGGAATTTCACTCGGCCTCGCGGTAACCTCGGACGAAGAAAACGGCGGTAATCATGGCACACGCTTTCTGTTCGAAAAAGTCGGGCTCCGGTGCGGCGTTGCTATCATCCCTGACTCCGGCTCTCTCAACGAAATAGCCATCGAAGAAAAGGGCATTCTTCACTTGAAGCTTAAGGCGCATGGCTCTTCGGGCCATGCTTCGCGGCCGTGGCTCGCTGAAAATCCTTTAGAGAAATTGATTTCCAAGTTGACCGCGGTGCGCAATTATTTTGAGACTCTCAAGAGCGCCGACGGACATTGGCACCCGACCTTCGCGGTCACTGTGATGCAGACCGAGAATCGTGTATCGAACCGCATTCCATCGTTCGCCGAAGCGGTCTGTGACGTTCGCTTCCCGCCCCCCTACAGCTCGAACCAGGTAATTTCCCAGTTAAAACGATTCATGGAGCATAAAATGGAGCTCGAAGTGCTTGTCAGCGCTGAGCCGACTAAGGTTTCGCCTGATCCGCTCTTTCTTACGGCGACCGAAGAAATCACGCAAAAACCGGTAACACTGATCCGCGAGCACGGCGGAAGTGATGCCCGCTTCATTTGCGGCTACGGAATACCGGTGATCATGTCCAGACCCTATGTCGGCAATCTGCACGCTGAGAACGAATGGATCGACATCGCCTCCATGGAGACGCTCTACCATATTTATCAGCGTTACTTTGAAAAGAAGCTACGGCCTGGAGATCGCTAGGGCGCGCCCCAGCCGCCTAGGGAACCAGATGCTATCGGACAATAAGTACGGTAGATTTCCTGATCATCATGAGTGCTCACGTCGGGCCCTCTCGGCTCATGGAGCAAAATTTGGCGGCGCAATGGCCGACGAGATCACCAGAGCAAAGCCGATGATCACAGCCGCCATAACGATAGCGATCGCCAGATTGCCTTTTTTCAGCTCCTCCCACTCATCCACAGGCGTAAGCCACGTGAAAACCAATAATAAGACCCAGAGAGACAGAACCATTGTTACGATGCCTACGATGCCCCATCCAATTAGTTTCAGATACTCGACTAAAATTTCCATGCTCCTGTCTCCTCTAGATTGTGCGCGGCGGCCATCCCGGTGAACCTGGGTGCTCCTCGGTTGTCAAATCCTAAATCCTTTAGTCACGACGCAGCCGCTCAACGCTCTCCCCCGATT
>JAICQI010000865.1 GCA_025937955.1 Pyrinomonadaceae bacterium | reverse complement strand
TTATTACCACGTTTTGCTCTCGGCATGATTACCTCCTTTTTTATTAACCCATCGCTATTAATCTCGTCCGTATGGCAACATCGACATCACGCGCTCATGATCCGCGTCGGCGACAAGCACATCGATATCCAACTGACGCTTTCGCTTGTTGGTCTTCTTCGTCAGGATGTGTCGCGCGTGCGAATGGCCTCGCTTGATCTTTCCGCTGGCTGTTAAGCGGAAACGCTTCGCCGCACCTTTGTGCGTTTTAAGTTTAGGCATGGTTAATTCCCCTTCTCTTATTGATTCACGGGTGGTGGTGGCGCATCTGGCCTTGGTCCACCGCCGCCGCTCTTATGTCTCTTCGGTCCGAAGATGATGAACATCTGGTTCCCTTCCATCCTCGGTCGTGCTTCAACTTCACCGACGTCCTGGAGATCCTGTTCCAGTTTCTCCAGGATCCGCGCGCCCAGTTCACGGTGCGTCATTTCGCGTCCGCGGAACCAGATCGTGGCTTTGACTTTGTCGCCGTCCTGTAGCCACTCACGCGCATGCTTCATGCGGTACTCGTAATCGTGATCGTCGGTTCCCGGTCGAAACTTAACTTCCTTGACCGTGATCGTTACCTGCTTCTTCTTGGCTTCGTTTGCCTTCTTCTTCGCTTCGTACTGAAATTTTCCGAAATCGATGATCCGGCAAACCGGGGGATCGGCGTTCGGAGCGACCTCGACGAGATCAAGCCCCTTCTCCCGGGCGGCGCGCACGGCATCGCGCACATCCATCACGCCCAGTTGTTCTCCTTCTTCCCCGATCACGCGTACCTCAGGCACGCGTATTCTCTCGTTAATGCGAACCGGCGGCAGACGCCGGTTATCAGGACGCTGACCGCGACCTCGAAAGCCTGTAGCTATTGCTGCACCTCCTAGTGATTGAGCGTTGAGGAATAGGTCCTATAGGACCTATTGGACCTATTCTTCTTCGACTAGTTATTCGTCAACGCGCGCGTTTCAACCAACCGGCGCGCCATCTCCTTGAACTCCGCCACCGACATCACCCCGATGTCACCCCTGGCACGTTCTCGGACTGCCACCGTCTTCTGCTCCATCTCGCGATCGCCGAGCACGAGCATGAACGGCACCTTCTGTAACTGCGCATCACGAATCTTAGCGCCGATTTTTTCGCTTCGCAGATTCGCCTCGACACGGAAACCAGCTTCGCGAAGCTCGCGCGCCAACTCATCCGCATACTCATTAACACGATCCGTGATCGGCAGCACGGCGATCTGCACCGGCGCCAACCACAGCGGGAACGCTCCGGCGTAGTGTTCAATTAACACACCAAAGAACCGTTCCATTGATCCAAACAGCGCGCGGTGAATCATGATCGGGCGGTGCGGTTTGTTGTCTTCGCCGATGTATTCCAGTTGAAAACGCTCCGGCAAATTAAAGTCAAACTGCACCGTCGTCAACTGCCACGTACGGCCAATCGCATCCTCGACACGAATGTCGATCTTTGGACCGTAGAAAACTGCTTCACCCTCCACACGCTCGTACGGAATCTCGCGGTTATTCAAAGCATCAGTCAGGGCGGACTCAGCGCGTTCCCAGTCCTCGTCCGAACCCATGTACTTGCTGCGGTCTTCACCTCGCACGGAAAGCTCCACTTTGATGTCCTTGAAACCAAAGACTCGAAAGAGGTCGAACGCAAAGTCAATACAACCGACGATCTCAGCTCGCACCATTTCCGGCGTACAGAAGATGTGCGCATCGTCCTGCGTAAAGCCGCGGACCCGAGTCAGGCCGTGAAGCGTACCCGAAAGTTCTGCGCGATAAACCGTACCCAGCTCCGCGTAACGAAGCGGCAGGTCACGATATGAGCGTTGCGCAGATTTGTAGATACCGATGTGGAACGGGCAGTTCATCGGCTTGATGCGAAACTCCTGCTCCTCAAACTCCATCGGTGAAAACATCGAGTCGGCGTAGTTGACCTCGTGCCCACTCGTGAACCACAGCTCGCGCTTTGCGATGTGCGGCGTGAACACCAGTCCATAACCACGGACCAGCAACTCATGGCGCAGGTAATCTTCCATCTCCTTGCGAATGGCGCCGCCCTTCGGGTGCCAGAAGATCAGACCCTGTCCGTAATCTTCCTGGATTGAAAACAGATCGAGCTCGCGGCCAAGACGACGATGGTCCCGCTTCTCAGCCTCTTCACGTTGCTTCAACCAGGCGTCGAGCTCTTCCTGCGTAAAGAAAGCCGTGCCGTAAATGCGTTGCATCTGCGGCTGCGACGCGTCGCCTTTCCAGTACGCGCCCGCCAGCGAGAGCAGTTTGAAAGCACGCAGCTTGTTCGTATTGGGAACGTGTGGACCAAGACAGAAGTCGATGAACGGTGAGCCGTCAATGTAATAGACGCTCACCTTCTCGCCGGCCTTTTCGTCGATCAGCTCACACTTCAGCGGTTCGTCGCGTTCACCAAAAACACGCAGCGCCTCGTCCTTCGCGATTTCCTCGCGGCGATAACCGAGGTTCTTGCTGGCGATCTGCTTCATCCGCTTTTCGATCACCGGCAGATCCGCTTCGGTCAACGGCTGCGGCGTGATCACGTCGTAGAAATAGCCATAACG
>JAICQI010000158.1 GCA_025937955.1 Pyrinomonadaceae bacterium | reverse complement strand
TAGGGGTGGCCCTCCGTGATCACCCCAGTCTCCAGGCTTCAAACGCGGGGGTGGCCACGGAGGGCCACCCCTACTAAACTCATTTTGCTTGTGCGATCTCCAGACGATTACCACCGGGATCGCGAACGTAAAAACGCGACCAACCAGGCGTGGGGATGTCGTCAGGGAAAATCTCTACGCCGGCATTACGAAATCGCTGTTCGGCTTCGGCAAGGTTAGCCACTGTGTAGCAAACATGCCGCTTGCTGAGGGGACTACCTTCCAGATCTTCAACTGAGAGATGTAGCTGCATCGAACCCACTTGATACCACGCTCCACCACGCCCACGCGACGCCTCCGGCTTCGGCACTTCCTGCAATCCCATGACGACACCGTAGAAGTGCTTCGCCGCCTCTTCGAGCGGCCGCGGCACAGTAACGTTAACGTGATGAAGCGCAGCGTTCATCGCTTTTCCGAGCTCTGGAATCCGGCAGCAGCATCAAACTGCTTTTCGCGATCGGCCTCGCCGGGTTGCGCGCTTACGTACGCGTTGAATTCCGCCGAACGATTGCGCGGAACGCTCAGCGACGTCCATTCGGCTGAACGGAAGTGCTTGGCGAGATAGACGATTTGGCCGATGTGATAAGCGTAGTGCATCAGTTGTCGATTGATTGCCTGCACGATCGTGTGCTGCTCCCCGCGAATCAGCACAGTCTTCTCACAGTCTTCCGGACGCAACGGCGCCAGCGCATCGAACACGCATTTCCAACCGCGCTCCCAGTAAGCGATCACGCTGTCTTTGGTTGTCTGCGGTTCGATCACAAACTCCATATCGCGATTGCGGTCCGGCTTCTCGCCGTCGGAAGTCAGAAAGTCGGTCCAACGAGAAATCATGTTGCCGGCCATGTGTTTCATGACCACCGCGACACTGTTTGCTTCCTGATCGAGAGCTATAAAAAACTCTTCGTCCTTGAGCTGCGCGATGGCTTTTTCGGCGAGTTTCTTGTACGCCCTCATAGCCGATCGGGAATCGTCCAGATAATTTTGAACTATTGCTTCACTCGACATAACAACTCCCTTCCCACATCAGTACGCATAACAGCACGCTGCTCGCCACTTCGCATATCCTTTAGCGCGACCTGTCCCTGAGCAAGTTCCTCTTCACCGATCACGGCCACAAACGGAACGCCAACCGATGAAGCATACTTGAACTGCTTACCGAGCTTATCCGACTCGGGATACAAATCAACCCGCAAACCAGCGACGCGTAACTCCTGGGCCAACTTGAGCGACTCCGCAATCGATTCCTCATTCCAGATCGCAATCATCACATCGGCGGGCGCCGTTCCCACTTCCGGTGGAAACATCTCTCTCTCACTCATCACCACCAGAATCCGTTCGAGCCCGAGTGAGAACCCGCACGCCGGAATGTCCTGGCCCAAAAACATTCCCACCAGATTGTCATAACGCCC
This sequence comes from Pyrinomonadaceae bacterium, assembly GCA_025937955.1. Taxonomy (GTDB): domain Bacteria; phylum Acidobacteriota; class Blastocatellia; order Pyrinomonadales; family Pyrinomonadaceae; genus PSRF01. Next base: position 8,318 of record JAICQI010000158.1, on the reverse strand, counting down.
ACCACCACCGAGACTGCCCGCGAGATGTTTCACATTGATCTCCATAATCGCGCCAGTGTAGTAGGAAAGTCCACGAGCGAGACTCGGATCGATCTTGAGCCGATTTCCGATTCCAATCGCGGCAGTAAAATCCAGGATCGACTGCAATTCGGCCACGCCGGCCGCACCCATTTCATTGTCGCTCACGAACTCAACGATGCGCCCCAACACAGCCCGGTTCAGTGCTTCCTGCAACTCGTCTTCAGCAACGATCTCCGCGGCGTGTTCGAGCGAACTCAAATCGGAAAAGAAAGTCAGCAATCGATCTCCCGCGACCTCGTTGATGCCGCGCGAGGCAAACTCTTTCCTGACGCCATCGGGACCGATCTTGTCCAGCTTGTCCAAAGCGATCAGCGCCGCGTCGTGACTCTCCAACGGGACGCCGGCAACTCCCAATATCCCCGTCAAAGCTTTCCGGTGATTGAGCCGCAAACAGAAGTCGTTGAAACCAAGCTTCACCAACACTTCACTGGCCGCCGCACAAATCTCCGCTTCCACGATCATCGAACGAGACCCGAGCACGTCGACGTCGCATTGGTAGAACTCTCGATACCTCCCCCGCGCCGGCCGATCCGCGCGCCAAACCGGCTGGATTTGATAACGCTTGAAAAACTTCGGCAGCTTGTCGCGATACTCTGCGACGACGCGCGCCAGCGGAACAGTGAGGTCGTAGCGCAACGCGAGATCGGCTTCACCACTGCCTTCGTGAACGCCGCGTTTGAGTATTTTGAAGATCAGTTGACTTCCTTCTTCGCCATACTTCCCCGTCAGCGTTTCGATGTTCTCCACCGCCGGTGTTTCCAGTGGTTCAAAACCGTAGCGTTCGTAGACTTGTTTGATCACACCGATGACGTATTCGCGTTTGCGAACATCCTCAGGCAGGAAATCGCGCATACCGCGCGCTGGCTGTGTCTTGGGTGAAGGCATTACATCTGCATCTCTTTTCGATACTCGTGCGTGTACTCAACATAATTCTTCCAAAATACTTCCAGACCCGCGACTTCTGCATCCGTCAGTTGGCGCTTCACTTTCGCAGGGAATCCCATCACCAACGATCGCGGCGGGATTATCGTACCGGGACTGACGAGCGAGCCGGCGGCGACGAGCGATAGCTCGCCGACACGTACATCGTCGAGCAGAATCGAACCGATGCCAATCAGACAGCCGCGCCCAACGTAACACCCGTGCAGAGTAACGCTATGGCCCACCGTCACCTCGCTTTCGAGAATGGTGGGGTGCGTTCCGTTGCGAACGTGAATCACGGAATTATCCTGGACGTTGGATCGATCGCCTATCCGGATGTAATGAATGTCGCCACGGACGGTGCAGTTGCACCAGATTGAGGCTTCCTCTCCAAGGTGAACGTCTCCGATAACTTGAGCGCTGGGTTCAACATACGCGGTTGGGTGAATCTGCGGGTGAACCCCACGAAACGGTCTAATCATGGTTTTGAACAGATAGTAACACAGACTCGGACGCCTCCTTGGAGTGCGGTGCCAGGAACTACACTATGTGTTAACTTGAGGCCGATGACCCGACTGGCACTCTTACTCTTTACAGTCCTGCTGGCGACGTCCTGCACCGGTTCGCTATTCAAAGTAAAACCCGTTGCCGAGCTGCCGCCACTGCCGGCAAATACGCGCAGCGCGGACGCGGGCGGTGTGACGATTCGTGTCGCGCCTTTGCTTACCGACGAAGAAAGCCAGGATCTCTTTGAAGCAAACCTGCCGCTCAGCGGCGTGCTGGCGTTGCGTGTTGAATTAGCGTTTCAGAGTGGCGTGCCGGTGGAATTGAAGCGCGCGCGTTTTCGTTTGCGTGATAGTCAGAACCAGGAGTGGAAACTGCTGTCGGCGAAGAGTGCGGGTTCGCGAATCCTGAAAGCCAATGGCGTGTTTCTCTACAATCCACACTCGCGTAAGCAGTTTGAAAGTGAGTTTGGCGCCTACGCGATCGATCTGAAGACGCCGCTTTCCTCCGGCGATTCACGCCGGCAAGGCTTTCTCTTCTTCCAAACGCCGGACAAGCGCCCGGTGCGTTCGGGTCAACAACTGACCCTCAGCATCGAGCGCTTGCCACAACCGGCAACGATCACGATTAATTAATTGTAGGGGTGGCCCTCCGTGGCCACCCCAGATTGCGCTTTCAAGAGTGTGGTGGCCCCGGAGGGCCACCCCTACAAACTAGCCTCTTGGGCCAGTGGCCCTGAGGGTCACCTCAGTTCCGGCATTCAGCTGAAGATCGTCTCGACCCTGAATGTATACCGATCCGGCGCCTGCGCCAGCACCGATAACGGCACCAATCGCTGCGCCTTTGCCACCGCCGGCGATCGCGCCGATGATGGCGCCAACCGCAGTACCAATGGCCGTGCGCGTGACGGTCTGTTTGGTCTGATCGCTATCGCGGACCGCGCCTTCGTTATCAACCTGGACTACGTCACCATTCGGCGTACGAACGCTTTCGAGAATACCGGCAAACCGGTAGCTTCTACCGTCGCGTAGACGAATCGTGTCGAAGTCCAAGGTCATCTGTGACCGGCCAGTGACGCGACCGCTGCGTTCGGCGTTTAGCACTGATCCTTCGATCGTCGCACCGTCATACTGGCCGGGCGAGCGAACCGTCATCGTAAACCGCTCACCTTCGCGAACGTTCTGCGTCGTCAAATCATTGTTCAGCACGGCTACGAGTTGCGTGCCGTCCGGAATCACAAAACTTCCCGTTGCCTGACCCTGACCAATGTTCGAGTCTTCGCGATTGGTGTCGTAAATGTTCAACTGGGCTACATCAGAAGTCCTGTCGTAGTAAGTCCTGACTGTAACCGGCTGAGTGAAGCGATCGCTGTAGAGCGTGCGGGTTACCAGCAACTCTCTACCGTCGTTGGACGGATCAAAGCTCACGGTAAAGTCGTTGGCACGCTCGCCTGTGCGCGTGATGGTCAACGTGTCGCCCACGAGGTTGGCGCGCACGCGAACCGAGCGGCCCCCTTGCGTAGTCTCGACCTGTTCACGATTATCGGCGACGAAGTTGATCTGCGGCGCCCTGGTGGACACGATTGTCACAGAGTTTCCACGACGATCGATCGCGAGCATATTCGGCGGATCCAGTCGTCGTAGCAGCGAATCGTAAACGCGCTGTCTCTCGGCGAGCGAGAGGTTTCTCGTGGCGTTATCAACCGCCCTCCGAACATCGTCACCGCGGCTCGCATTAAGCGTGAAGGTACCGGTCAAATCCCGGCGGCTGCCCCCAGGAAAACCTCCGCCTCCGGGCACTCCGGGCACTGTCGACCAGTTCCACGCAATGTTGAATGCGCTGGCTAGCCGGTCGAGATCCGAGCGAAGAGCGCTCCAGTTGTTTTCAGTCTGGTACGACAACTGTCGATTGCCGATGTAGTTGTTCAGGAATGCCGCGCGGTCTAACACATTGCTGGCATCTGACGAAGATACCTGCCGGCTATTCACACGATTGCGCAATTGGACCAACGCTGTCTCGAACTCACTTAACTGACGACGAACTTCATCAGCCGAACCGCGATCGTTGTAATTGCCGCGATTGAGATCATTACGGAGGTTGCGGCTGAACGTGGCTGAGCGAACGTTAAGCTGGTCAACCAACTGGCGCATTTGTCGATCGCCAATCGTGTAGTCGTTGTTTCCGCCACCGATGCCACCACCAGAACTCCAACGTGGCGTCAGGTTGTAGTAGCCGGCCAGTTGATCCAGATCGCCGCGGATCGCCTGCCACTCACGTCTCGAGCCTGCACCCAATCGATTGTTCACGAAGAAGGTGTCGATCTGCTGGCCGCGATCCAGCAGTGTTTGCACGTCTGATGCAGTCGCCGTGCGTCGCGAAGAAAGACGCCGGTCGAGTTGATTTGCGGCGCTCTCGAAGTCGAGGATCATGCGTTCGATATCTTCTACGCGATAGTTGTTCCGATCGGCAGCGTTCTGCACTGCACGCTGTAGAGAGTCGGTGCGGGTTTGAATGCGTCGCACGACGTCTCTTGCCGCCGTGTCGTTGGCGCCGAATTGAGCCATGGCCGCAGTGGCCATGCCGGCGGTCACCAACGCTAATAGGAAGGTCATGAAAATTGTTGTTCTGATTGGTCTCATCTCTTCTCTCCTCCTTCAGACCTGGAGCATCTCTGTCAAACTTTGTGCCAAGCGGGTGGGGGGAGGCTGAAAACGATACGTACTGCTGACTCACCTCGGAACAATTACCCAAGAAAACGCGGTAATTGAGGTGTTCAGTACGATGGCATGCAAAAGCCGTGTTACCTGGGAAGGGTGAGGAATAAACCTTTTGGGGTACCGCGGATGACGCGGATCAGAAAGCCTGATTAACGCAGATCAGAAGCGAATTAGGGTTCGGGTGGTGGGGGTTTGTCGGTGCCGCGCTCGCGATTGAAGATGGATGAGGGGAGCCAGGCGGGCATGGCTTCACTGTTCGCTGCGCGTAAACCCATCAAGAGCATCACGCTCGCTATTGTGCGTGGTCCACTCCAGTCCCAATCAGGACGAACAATGTCAGTCGGCTGGTGATAGTCAGTCTTTGACCACTTCTTTAACCGCTCCGTCCAACTTTGGACAGCGCCATCGGGCGCGCCGAGGATCATCATTCCGGGAATGCCTTTTTGAACAAAGAAGTAATGATCCGAGCGGTAGAACGATTTCTCCTCCGGCATTGGATCGGGAATGACGCGCAGCCCAGTCGCTGCCGCCACCTCATTCAACAGCGCGCCCAGTGACGAATGTTCGGCGCCATAACCAACCAGCACCTTGACTGGTCCATAAACTTCGGTGCCCATCCCGTCGAGATTGAGATCCGCCGCGACTTGTTGAATCTTCCAGGTTGGATGCTTCACCCAGTAATCCGAACCGTAGCCGCCATACTCCTCTCCAGTCACGGCAAGAAAGATTATTGAGCGACGCGGCTTGGTTTGCGCGCGCGTCAACACCTCCGCGATCGCCAACATCTCAGCGACGCCGAGCGCGTTGTCAGCCGCACCGTGATAGATGCGGTTGTCCGCAGAAATACCGTAAGCATCATAGTGAGCGGAATAGACCAGAGCTTCCGATTTCAACTTCGGATCCGATCCTTCCAACAACCCGACAACGTTGTTGCCGACGCCAATTGCTTTCTTCAGCTTTACTGTTATGGTGGCCGATTGATTGAGTTCCATCGGCGTGAAGTCGTCGCGTTTGGCCTTCGCTAAAGCTTCCGCCAGCGTCACACCAGACGAGGCGAAAAGTTTTTCCGCGGCCGTGTTGCTCACGCTCAAGAACGGAGGAATAAAATCAGGCAGCTCCGTACTTGACTCCGGCTCGATTCGACGCCGCGTCAGGTAGTCAGCAAGCTCCGCGAAAGTAATTGTCTCCGGGTTCTGGCCGATGGTCACAATTGCCGCAACGCCGCGCATTATCAAAGCCCGTATTACGTTGCCCTGCGCTTGCGCCTTAGCCCACTGGCTCTTGGAGATCCCGGGAGGTGGACCATCTTGAATCACAACGATTTTGCCACGGAGGTCTACTCCGGTCAGATCTTTTCGTTTTAGAAAGGGAACGTCGACTCCGTAGGCGACGAACACAAGTTTGCCGTTGATGTTCTCGTCGCCGCTGTACGGCGGCGACACGAAGTAGTCTGATCCGAGTTTCAGGTTTTCAGTGCCAACTGTGAATGCGGTTTGCGGCAGAAACTGCGTCTCTTTGAATTTGATCGGCTGAAGATACGAGTTTTTCTCGCCAAGTGGTTTCAGGCCAAGCTTTGCAAAACGATCGGCGAGATATGCCGCGGCCTTGTCTCCACCGGGTTGCGCGGTGCCGCGACCCTGCATTTCGTTCGCGACGAGTGCGTTTACCGTTTCTTTGATACTTGCAATGCTGATGCTTTCGACGAGCTGTTGCTCGGTCGCGGTGAGCGCGCGCGTCGTCGCCGGCGCTGCGCCCTGTGTCCAACCAAAGGCGGTTGAAGTGACCAGCAGAATGGAGAGGAGTAGTGCGAGATATTTATATTGCTTCATGTAATTACAGAACCTTAACCTGTCGATCCAAATCCTCCGGCGCCACGCGCGGTCTCATCGAGATCGGTAGACCATGCAGCTTCCGGCGTAATGATCTGTTCGACGATCAACTGGCAAATTTTGCTTCCGGCAGGCAAGTTGATCGGTTCGTCGCCCGTGTTATAGAGCAAGCAACAGACTTCACCGCGGTAATCCGAATCAATCACGCCTGCAAGTACATCCAAACCATTCTTCGCCGCCAGTCCCGATCGCGGCGCAATCCGACCATAGAAACCGGGCGGTATCGCCACTGCTAATCCGGTTCGCGCCACTACACGTTGCCTGCGACCGATATTGATTTCGTCAATCGAACAAATATCCAATCCCGCCGCTAACGCACTTCCCCGCTGGGGAAGCACCGCGCGCGAATCAAGTTGTTTGAAACGAAGGACCTCTGGGGTAGAAGGCATAAGCTGCTTGTTTAAAACAACGTGGCGCCATGCATTCTACTCGATCGAGTGGCAAAAATAATTTTTTTGATTGGCTCTCCACTGAGTTGTAAGCAGTGAGGCTCGACTTAACCAATCATACGAGCCGCAAAAGAGGAGGTTTTGAAATGATCGAAAGTGATATTAGAGGCAACAGTAACGCTGAATGCGAAATGCCGATCTGTCGCGGAACCGAGTGTGAAACACACCACCCGGAATGTACCTGTGACAACTGTTGTCAGCCTACGGATTCGTTTTGTGAAACGCTTGGCGGAAACGCCGTCGAACTAATCAACCGCTGATGAGTGAAAACCTCTTCAGTGTCAGGATCTCCGAAACGGCCGCCCACCCGGCCGGCTCGGAGTTTCTGTTATTGAGATCTACATCTTGGGCAGCGTCACGCCGCGTTGGCCCTGGTACTTGCCGCCGCGATCTTTATATGAGGTTTCGCAGACTTCATCGGATTCGAAAAAGACTACTTGCGCGACGCCTTCGTTGGCGTAGATCTTTGCCGGCAGTGGCGTAGTGTTTGAAAATTCGAGAGTGACGTAGCCTTCCCACTCCGGTTCAAACGGCGTGACGTTCACCAGGATCCCGCAGCGCGCATAAGTACTTTTGCCGAGACAGATCGTGAGCACGTTGCGAGGTATGCGGAAGTATTCGACAGTGCGCGCCAGCGCGAAACTGTTAGGCGGAATGATTACCGACTCACCTTTGATATCGACGAAGTTCTTCTCGTCAAACTCTTTTGGATCGACGATGGTGCTGTTGATGTTGGTGAAGAGTTTGAACTCGTCGGCGCAACGAATATCGTAGCCATAGCTGGATGTTCCATACGAAACGATTCGTTTGCCTTCAACTTCTTTCACCTGGCCGGGCTCGTACGGTTCGATCATCCTGTACTCGTTGGCCATCATGCGGATCCACTTGTCGGATTTGATGCTCATGCCTGTGATTTTAGACGATTCGCGTTCATCCGCGAAAAATCTGCGAGTTTTATTGCGCGACCTTCCGAATATTCACCGTCCCATCGCCAACCGTAAACCTGAAGAACGCGCCACCGGCGCCGGCGCGCGCGCGGACAGTGCGCTCGGTGATGCCTGGTTTTTCGCGCGAGGCGAGCCCTTCGTAAGTGCTTACGATCTTTCCGGTGCGCAAGATCTCGGCATCGATGTCGCCACTGAAACCGGGCTGCAGATCGACATTAATAGTTCCAGAGGCGATGCGAATATCAGCGCCGCTGCCGCGCCAGCTTCGCGCCGGAATGCTCAACGTGATCGAGCCTGCCGTGACGGTAGTTGAAATAGTGCCGCCAGTGAGCGTGAGCGCGGTGTCACTCTCCGTGGCGCTGACCCGCAGCGCGCCTTCGACACCGGAAAGTTTGACTTCGCCGTGACCTGCGTTGACCTCGAGATCCGTATTGACCGGAACGCGCAACCGATAGTCGATCTTCCATGGCATGTTGAGCAGCTTCTTTGGGAAGTTCTTTGCGGTGCGCTTCATGTAGACGCGATCGTGCGTGCCGGTGGTGAGAATGCTCAGGTGATTCATATCTTCGTCAAAGACGAAATTGTTCACGGCCGCGAGTTGGTCCAGGTCGGCTTCCGTCGGTCCTTTGAGCTCGATGTTCGCAGTCAGCTCAACTTCGTTGCGCGACCATCCCTCGACAGTCACCGAACCTCTCGGCGCAGCGATCAAAGTAACCGTACCGCCGTAATGAAATCGGCGCGTCTCACGCCGCGTCGAGGTGCGCGTCAACAATTGCAGATCAGGAACAGCGGCCTTTTGAGAGAAGACGG
>JAICQI010000821.1 GCA_025937955.1 Pyrinomonadaceae bacterium | reverse complement strand
GGAGGGCCGCCCCTACAACGACCCAGGTAACGGATCATATGAGTAGTATCGCGCCAGCAATGCGGCACGTGCGTGGGTTCGACGTTGTTCGACCACTGAGCATCGGCATGCTGATGTTCATGATGTTGCCGCTTGTCTTTCTGCCGCTCGCTTCCATATTCATCTTCGGCACCAGTAACGGTCTGGATAAATTCTGGGCAGCATTGATGGCGCCCGAAGCCGTGTTCGCGCTCAAGCTTTCGATGGTCACGAGCTTCTGGGCCACCGTCTTCAACGTGATCTTCGGTCTCTTCGCCGCGTACGTCTTGTCGCGTTACAACTTCTGGGGCCGCAACGCACTCATCGTAACCATCTCGCTTCCAACCGCGATCCCAACTGCAGTCGCGGGCTTTGCTTTACTTCTGCTCTGGGGACCATACGGCACGCTCGGCCGTCTGCTGACACCGCACGGCGTGCAGCTCATGTTCACCGCGGGAGCGATTATCCTGGCTAATATCTTTGTCACTTTCCCACTCGCGTTTGGCGTGATCAAACCCGTCTTTGACACCATGAGCCGATCGCTCGAGGAAGCTTCAGCAACGATCGGCGCGACGCGCTGGCAAACGTTCTGGCACGTGACGTTGCCGTCGTTGCGAGGCGCAATCGTTTCCGGCGCGCTGCTGACCTTTGCGCGCGCAGTTGGTGAATTTGGTTCGACGATCCTCGTTTCCGGAAATCTCGCCGGACGTACGCAGACCGCGCCACTCTACATCTTCGCAAAGTTCAACGAAGGCCAGATCGAAGCGGCAAACGCGATCGCGATCGTCCTGGCACTGTTTTCGTTCCTGATATTCAGCGTGTTGTTCTTCGCGCGTGACTGGCTGGACGTTGACTGAGGCGTAGTCGTGAAAGCTAAAGAGACACTGATTCCACAACAACAGGAACCAGCAACCGCGTCGCAGCAGCCGCGGCCTGCTGCTGCCAGTGTGCTTGGAATCAGCAAGAGTTTCGGCAAAGCGAGCGTGCTCGAAAACATCAGTTTCGACGTCGCTGAGGGTGAAGTCCTGGTGTTGTTGGGTGCTTCAGGTAGTGGCAAGACAACCATCCTGCGCATCATTGCGGGCCTGGAAATGCCGTACACCGGAAAAGTGATTCTGCATGGCAAGGACGTTACTGAGTTACCCGCGCGCGAGCGTGGTGTGGGCGTAATCTTCCAATCGTATGCGCTGTTTCCAAAGATGACGGTGGAGAAGAACATCGGGTATGGACTACGCATTCGCAAGCGCAAGCGCAAGGAGATTAAGGCGACGGTGAATGAGTTGTTGTCGCTGGTCCAACTCGAGGAGCACCGCAGGAAGTATCCGTCTCAGCTCTCGGGTGGCCAGCAACAGCGAGTCGCAATCGCCAGAACACTCGCCTACAAACCCGAAGTGTTGCTGTTTGACGAACCATTTGGCGCGCTCGACACCCAGACGCGCGTTCACCTGCGCCGCGAAATCCGCGCGCTGCTGAAGAAAGTGAACGTGCCCGCGATCTTCATCACGCACGATCAGGAAGAAGCGCTCGAACTCGGTGATCGTGTCGCCGTGCTCAACGTGGGCAACATCGAACAGATCGGTACGCCGTTTGAAATCTACAATCATCCAGCGACGGAGTACGTTGCCACTTTTCTCGGCGCGGCGAATATTCTCGATGCTGTCATAAGGAAAGACTTCATCGAGGTTGGGTCGGCGAAAATTGCCGCGACACTCGATAAAGAATCGTTCCGTGATGGAGACTGCGTGAAGATCGTCTTTCGTCCCGAGGACGTTTCCCTGAACCGTGGAGACTTTCTGCGGCCGGGACATCACCGGCTCTCCAGCGCGCGTATTGAAGAGATCAGTTTTGTCGGCGCGTACGAACGGGTGCGGCTACTGGTCGAGAGTAGCAGTGATGAATGCAAGACTGACGAGACGCCGTATTACCTGACCACGGAAACACCTGATCGCAAACCCACTAAGTCGATCATCGCAACTCGCCCCAAACCAGAGGCCAGCACCACGCGTTTGCAGGTTGGTGAACGAGTGGTGGTGGCGTTGACATCCTTCACCGTGTTACCACAAAAAAAGCACTAAAGGCACAAATTGAAAAAACCACTGCTCTTACACATTCTCACGATGTTTGCGTTGGCGACGTGTGCGTCGGCGCAGTTAGTCGATCGAACAGACAATCAGGTTTGGAGCGATGTCCAGGTGTCGGTGCCTGTCACCAAACTGTTTGATTTCAACCTTCTGGGCACGCTGCGCCTTGGGCGCGACATTAGCCGTCCGGTGGATGAACGCATCGGTGTTGGTTTCACTTTCAGAGCGGGAAAGTATGTGACGGTGTCGCCAAACTACTTGAACATCAACATGCAGCCTGTTCGCAACCGGCAAGTTTGGGAGAACCGTCTGACGTTGCCAGTGACGTTGCGCTTCGCCGTGAAGAAATTCAGATTGAGCGATCGAAACCAGTTCGAGCGGCGGTTCCGAAATTCGGGACTGAAAGCGACGAGATATCGAAACCGTTTTCTGGTTGAGTATCTGATCGGAGATTCGAAGCGAGGCTTGTCTTTTCTTATCGGCGACGAAGTTTTTTACGACTGGAGTGTCGATCGCTGGGTGCGCAACCGGTTCGCGATCGGTGCGAGCAAGGTATTTAACAAGCAATACACCCAGGAGTTCTTTTACCTGCGTCAGAACGATGGCGTCAGTATTCCGGGCGATCTCAATGTTATCGGAATGACGTTGAGTTTTAGACTGTAGTTTCACGCAAAGGCGCAAAGAATGACGCAAAGCTTTGGTCGACATCTTTGCGTCTTCCTTTGCGCCTTTGCGCCTTT
>JAICQI010000545.1 GCA_025937955.1 Pyrinomonadaceae bacterium | reverse complement strand
TGATGACGGAGGTGCGCAAGTTTCCGGAGTCAGCGAAACCCGCGCGCGCGATTTCGGCAGTTTCGTCTGACGAGCCGTCGTCGACCACGATCACTTCGGCTTCCGGCGAATTTTGACGCAAGTAATCCACTACCGCCCGAACAGTTTTTCCCAGCCGGGCAGCCTCATTGTATGCAGGAATAATGACCGAAAGTGATGCGGACATGCGGCCTCTATCGCAATATACCACAGCCGACATAGGTGCCCGGTGTGGTATATTCTTCCAATGGAAGTCGCCCGCCAATTCAAAGAATCCCCACCACCTCGGTACAACGAAGCGTGGCTGGACTGGAAGTTTATCCTCAAGGCGGCGTTCGTAATTTCGATAGCTGCCGTCTTTGGCGGCACGGTTGGCAGCGGCCGAAAATTCGGTAGCTTCAGCTCTTCGAACACTAAACATTCCTATCGCGTCGCGGACGAGATCGAAAAGGACTACAACGAAGCAATCTCCACCATCACCAGCAATTATTCAGGCGACATCGATCACGAAAAAGCGACTCAGGCGGCCATCCAGGGCATGCTCTCCACCCTCGATCCGCATTCGGCGTACTTCCCATACAGCGAGTTCAAGAAGCTAAAAGAGGACCAGGACTCGCGCTTCTATGGCATCGGCGTAACGATCGTTCGACACAATGACGGCGTTTACATCCAGGGGGCGGTTGACGGTACGCCCGCCGCGAAGCTCGGTTTGCGGTACGGCGATCGCATTCTCGAAGTCGACGGAAAGAACGCGCGGGATTGGACGAGCGAGCAGGTGTCGAAGAACGTGCGCGGTGCGTTAGGTGAGCCAGTCACGATAAAAGTCGAGCGCGCCGGTTCCGAAGGGCCACAGTATTTCACGATCGTTCGCGACGCAGTGCCGCTGCTTACGATTCGCAACGCCTACATGATCCGTCCCGGCACCGGCTACATCGGCCTGACCGGCGGCTTTCAGAGATCCAGCGACGACGAGCTGGCGAAGGCGATGAAGCGACTGCAAGAGCAGGGAATGCGCCAGCTTATTCTTGACCTGCGCGGCAATCCCGGCGGGCTACTCGATCAAGCGATCGATGTGACCAGTGAGTTTCTGCCGCGCGGGCTAGTCGTCGTTTCGGTGAAGGGGCGCACTGAATACAGCGAACCGATAGTCTATAAATCCACCGGTTCCGATCCGTCACTCATTCCCCTCGTCGTACTGATTAATCGCAACAGCGCCTCGGCGTCGGAGATCGTTGCGGGCGCGATTCAGGACCACGGGCGCGGTCTGATTGTCGGCGAAACGAGTTTTGGCAAAGGCCTGGTGCAGCGCATATTCCAGTTGCCTTTCAATACCGGACTCACGCTTACAACCGCGCGTTACTACACTCCTTACGGACGTTCTTTGCAACGCGACTATTCAAACGGCTCGCTTTACGATTACTACACGCGACACGATCCCGCCGAGGACCAGGTGCCCAACGCCAACACGTCGCGCAATCTCGAATCGCCCCTGGCGCTGGCTTCGCCGACTCCGCATCCGCACACCGGCCCGGCAGTGCAAACGGCGGTGGGCCGAGTGTTTTACGGCGGTGGCGGAATAACTCCGGACATCGAAGTTAAGGAACCTGCCACTAGCGCTGCGCGTGCACGTATCGCAGAAGCCGGCTTTCACTTTACGCGACATCTGGCAGCGGGAGTCATTCCGGGTCTCGAATCTTATCGAGTCGATAAGGTCCAGTACGGCAAGAACGCCAGGCCGATAGACTTTCCGATCACTGAGCGCGTGCTCGAGGCTTTCCGAAACTTCGTGCGCACGAAGCCTGACCTTCAGGTCCAGCCTGCCCAGATCGATGAAGAGTTGGACTTTACGAAGATGCGACTGCGGCAGGAGATCATCACCGCCGCGTTTTCAAATGACGCCGGCGCGCGCGTGTTGCTCGACAGCGATGTGCAAGTGCTCCGCGCGCTTGAAGCTTTGCCTGATGCCAAACGTTTAGCCGACAGTTCTCGCAACGGTGTTTGGCAAGGCTGAGGTAGCCATGAAAAAACTCCTCCTTCTCACGGCAATCTTTGTGATTGCGTCGTCGTTCGTCGTCCGCGCTCAGCAACCGGGACCTTCGCTCAAGCCTTCCGGTGCTCCGAAAGCTTCTGAACCATCAGCCAAGCTGCTGCTCGAAATTTCCTACAACTCCACAGTGCCGCCGGATTATTCCGCCGTCCTGGGTGCAGACAAGAAACCGGCATGGGTTTGGGTGACGAGATTTGTTCGCATCCGCGGGCACGAAATGTCGCCGCCCATCGGGGCCATCAAACTGGAATCACAATACAACGGTGAGACTGCTGACGTTCGCATTACTCTCTTGCGAGGAACCAGCGGCGGATTTGATCGAGAAGATCTGGTTGGTACCTATCAAGTTGGCATCGGCGAACAGAAAACTATCGAAGACCTCCGCAAGGTTGGTGTCGAGCCTTTCAACATCACGCTGCTGAATACAGTTCCACCACTGCCGCCGCCCCCGGCCTTTGAGAACCGCACAAAGTCGATCGAGGTCGTCAGCGTTCAAACTGAAAACCTGCCGAAGCCGGCTTATAAAGTTACTTTCCGAAATGTGTCAGACAAGAATCTTCGCGCATTACGAGTGGATGTGATGAATGAGGGGCGTCCGGCGAGCTCTTCTGTTTGGCAAGGTGAGGAAGGGCGTACGATCATTGAACCTGGCGGTACGGGCGAGCGGTATCTTGGGGTACTCACGAGTCAACGAACTGCGACTGGCTTTGCGCCAAGCGCGGCGTCCTCAAACACGATCGTTATTCGCACTGCAGTGTTCGCAGACATGAGTTTCGAGGGCGACTCGGAACCGGCGTGTTCGATTGAGTCGATTTTGATGGGCCGTCGAATCTGGCTGCAACACGTGCTCGCGTTGCTCGATCGGGAGGTATCTGTGCCGATTGAAGATCATATTGACGCGGCACGACAGTTCAAAGAGAGGCTTTCGGCGCTTCGTTACGAATTTAATGAGAGCGAACGCAATCAGGCTTCGTCTATCTCTCAAGGCTGTCCGAAACCGTTCGAGCTTGCGCGCGGCGGCCCTGAAATGTTCAAGCTGCAAATGCTTCGCGACCTCGATGAAATCATCAGCAAGCGCCCAGCGCCACCAGTCAACTTCAAATCCTGGCTCGAAACCCGTCGCGCCAGCTATCAAGCCTGGCTCGCCCGCCTCTAACTCGTTTCATGTAATAGGACAACCAAGCTAGAACAAGTCAGAAAGAGGAGCTTGCCCCCGCTCTCGCGACTTCAAGAGCGGGGCAAGCCCCTCTTCCTGACTTGTTCTTTTTATAGTCCATATATGTCCTATAGGACCTATTTAGTTGCATTAAGCGATTCACTTATTTATATTCCGCAATCTACTCTTTTCTGACGGGATCTATCCAACAATCAAAGTTGAAAGGACACTTTCGCCATGAAAGACCGGTCGCGCTCCGCTTACGATCTTGGCCTGCTGATCGTGATTGTCAGTGCTTTGGCGTTTGCCACCATAACCGTTCACTCACAGAACCAAACTTCATCTCAAACAGCTCCCACTGCAACACCGGCGCAAAGCCCGCGGCCGACTCCCAGTCCCAGCCCTACTCCAACTCCCGTCAACTGGTCCACCGATCCCATGCTCAAGCGTTTTGTCTGGCGCAGTATCGGACCCGCAAGCATGGGCGGGCGTATCGACGACATCGCCGTTGCCGAACAGAACCCCTACATCATCTACGTGGCGTTCGCGACCAACGGCGTCTGGAAGTCGACCAACAACGGCACCACCTTTCAACCGATCTTCGATACTTACGGCACCCACTCTGTCGGTGACGTCACGGTTGCGCCTTCCGATCCGAACATCGTTTGGGTAGGCACGGGTGAGCCAAACAATCGCCAGAGCTCGAGCTTCGGCGACGGCATTTACAAATCAGTTGACGCCGGAAAGACGTTCACGAAGATGGGTCTCGAAGATTCGCAGACAATCGCGCGCATTGTCATCGATCCGAAAGATCCCAACATCGTTTACGCGGCAGTGGTGGGCCATCTCTTCGGACCAAACAAAGAGCGCGGCGTCTACAAAACTACGGACGGCGGTAAGACCTGGTCCAATGTGAAGTTCATCGACGAAGACACCGGTTTCACCGACATCGCGATGGACGCCTCCGACAGCAAGATCCTTTATGCCGCTTCTTATCAACGCCGCCGCACAAACTTCGGGTTCAACGGTGGTGGGCCAGGCAGCGGCATCTGGAAGACGATCGACGCCGGCAAGACCTGGAAGAAGCTTGAAGGCGGCGGTCTGCCGGAAGGTTTGTTGGGACGCATCGGGCTCGACGTTTCGCGGTCCAATCCAAACATCGTCTACGCGCAGATGGAGGTCGGCACGAGTACCGGCACCGGCGGCGAAGAGCCAACGTTTGGTGGTCCAGCGCCGAGTCCGAGTCCTTCGCCTTCGGCATCGCCATCGCCCAGTCCCGGCGCTTCACCATCACCATCTCCCCCGGATCCCAAGAAGTCGGGCGTGTGGCGTTCGGACGACAAAGGGAAGACGTGGCGGATCGTCAGTAACGAAAACAACCGGCCGATGTACTACAGCCAGATTCGCGTCGATCCGAAAAATCCTGAGAATGTTTACG
>JAICQI010000471.1 GCA_025937955.1 Pyrinomonadaceae bacterium | reverse complement strand
CATTTGCTAACAACATGAGGTGGTCCTACCACGAAGACACAAAGGTACGAAGAGATTCAAAATGAATCTGTGTCTTCGTATCTTTGTGGTAAAGCAGTTTACCGAGCGGTGACTTGAATGCTTGCCGTACCTACATTACCTGCCTGATCAAATGCACGTGCCTGAAGTTGATAAGTCTTATTCATCGCACCCGGCACTCGCCAGGTACAGCTATAAGGCGCAGTGGTGTCGCTGCACTGAAGCGCGCCATTCACCAGGAAATCAACGCGTGTGACGCCAACGTTGTCGCTGGCTGTCGCCGTGATGGTCACATTTGATTTGCGCGCCACGATCGCGCCATTCGCCGGATTGGTGATCGAAACAGTTGGTGGAATATTGTCGCCAGTCGCGGCAAATCCGATGCGGTTAACCGAACCCGAGCCGCGCGCAAGATAGTAAAGAAAACCATCGGGCGACACCTGCAGGTCCACTGGCAACGAAATACCGGTCGCGAAGTCAGCGACAGCATTTCCGTTCGCGGGATCGAGCGTCCTGATCCAGCCGCCGCAGAAGTCAGCGAAGAAGTATCTGCCGACGAAGTTTGACGGAAATTGAATGATCTGCGGGTTATAAAAAGCTCCGCCCGTGATGGCGCATGTCGAACCGTCATTCATGTAAGCAAAAATCGGATCGCGGAAGTTTGGATTGGGCGGATTGCAAAAACCTTCGCATGTGGGCCAACCATAATTCGAGCCGGCGATGCCGTCGTTAATCTCTTCCCATGTATTCTGACCGACGTCGTTGATGAACATACGACCGACGCCGGCTTGAAAAGAGAACGTAAACGGATTGCGCACGCCCAGGGCCCAGATGGCGCGGTTGTCTCCAGTGGTTTGGTTGAAAAAAGGATTGTCTGTGGGGATAGCGCCGGTTGACGTAATGCGCAGCATCTTGCCGAGACGCGTTGACAGCGATTGCGCGTTGGCGCCATTGGCGTTGTCTCCGACGGCAACGTAAAGTTGGCCATCTGGTCCAAAGTGCAGTGCGCCGCCGTTGTGGTTGGTGGCAGTGCTCAGATTGGGCAGGTCCATCACGATCACTTCACTACCGGCCAGGGCGACGTCGCCGGAGGCTGTGAAGCGGCTGATACGATTGTGAATCGTCGGAGTGGTGGCAGTGTAGTAAATATAGACCAATTGGTTGGACACAAAGTTTGGATCGAAAGCGATGCCGAGCAGGCCGCGTTCGCCGCTTGAGTCTACGGTGACTGTAAGAAAAGGAGTGGCCAACAAAGCGCCGTTCTTGATCACGCGCAGTGCTCCATTCTGTTGGCAAACAAAAATACGTCCGTCAGGCGCAAGGGCCATAGCCGTCGGATTAGTTAGACCAGCAGCCACCAGCGAATCCGTAAAGCCCGCCGGCACAGTTGCGGCATAGGCGACGTGAGCACTACTGAACATGAGCAAAGTAGCAACAACGCAGAGAACTGATTTCATACAAACCTCCACAGAAACAGATAGGTCGGTGAATTACTGAAGTCGGGGCTAGTTCACAGCTGGACGACGGGAGGTGAGGGACTCTGCCACGATTATTTTTCAAAAGTTTGCTTTCCCCGCGTGATGAACTAAAGATGCCACGGGCTTGTCCCGTGGAGCTTCACGATCGGTGCTACCAAAGAAAAAAACGCGGCCGGGATGCGCCGTGGCATCTCTGCGGAACGGTGTCTCTTGTAGAGCCGGTGCATCCCGAGACTGAGCGCGCGGCAAAATCCTGAAGTGACAGTGATTTAGCCAAAATCCCTCGGGAAATCAGACCTCCTGCCCGATTTGTCCGACACGAAATCTCAACAATTTCACGCGTGTTTGAGTGTTGAACCCCTTTTTACTGTCTGTTAGACTTCTGCCCCCCGACAAATAGGGTGTGTGAAAGATTGCCCTGGGATTTACCTCTCTCATTCACCGACTGACTGAAACTTAGCAGCCGAGGGTGAAACTACTCACAGTTTCCCGGAGTAACAAATGAAGCGTTTTATTTACCCGATGTTATGGAGTAGTTTTTGCCTACTCTTGTTTCTAACTCTCTTTGTCTTCGAGCAGGGCACGCGCGCGGAATCCGATGGCATCACCCATCCGGAAAGAAAAGTCTCGAAAGACATTCTCCAAAAGGTCGCAGATGGACGGGGCGCAGATTTCGTCCGGGTGATCATTCAACCGGCGAACTCCGCGGATGCATCGATCGATTCGACCATTGAATATTCGGGCGGAAGCAATATACGCAAGTTCAGAAACTTCGCGGTACGTGTCGCTACGCTGCCCGCACAGGCTGCCGTAAACCTCGCAAGCCGCCGCGATGTTTTCTACGTTTCTTTGAACCGTGACGTGCGCTCGATGGGCCATGTCACACGCACCACCGGCGCAGATCTGGCTCGTGGTCCAGTAGACCAGACCGGCAATACAGCGCTGGATGGCTCCAGCATCGGCATCGCCGTGCTCGATTCCGGAATGGATACCAACCATCGCTCATTCCTCGACAAGTCGAATAACCTTCGCGTGGTTTATAGCGAAGACTTCACCGGCGAAGGTCGCACTGACGATCCGTACGGACACGGAACTCACGTCGCTTCACTCGCCGCGGGAAATGGTCGCATCTCAAATGGCCAGTACGTCGGCATTGCGCCTAACGCAAAATTGATCAATCTGCGTGTGTTAAACTCTGAGGGAGTCGGCACCGCTGCTTACGTGCTGCGCGCGCTCGATTGGGTCGCCACGAATCGCAGCACTTACAACATTCGCATCGTCAACATGAGTCTTGGCATGCCCGCCGTCGACTCTTACCGCAACGATCCGGTTTGTCGCGCGGTGCGCAGACTGGTTGATGCGGGCGTAGTCGTCTTTGCAGCCGCCGGCAACAACGGCAAGGACAGCGATGGCAACAAAGTCTACGGACACATCCACGCGCCCGGTAACGAGGCCTCCGCGATTACGGTCGGAGCGTCGAATACCTTCGGCTCGGATGAACGTCACGATGACGTTGTTGCTTCATTCAGCTCTAACGGTCCTACGCGCAGCTTTACTACCGATGCACAAGGCGTTAGACGTTACGACAACTTGATCAAGCCCGATCTGATTGCGCCTGGCAACAAGCTGATCGAATCAGAGTCAGAAGATAACTACCTCGTTACACAAAACCCCCAGTTGGATGCGGGCGTCAGTGGAGCGGACGAGCGCAAGATGATGTACTTGAGTGGCACTTCGATGGCCACGCCGATTGCCGCGGGAACGGCGGCGCTGATGTTACAGGCGAATCCGAATCTGACACCGAATCTGGTGAAGCTGTTATTGATGTACACGGCCCAGCCTATCCCCGGCTTCAATATGCTGGAGCAGGGCGCCGGTCAGCTCAACACTGCCGGTGCGGTGCAGTTGGCCCAACTGGTGCGGACAGATCTGAGCGCTACGACTGCTGTTGGCTCGCCGTTACTCACAGTCAGCGTTCCGCCCGCGTCCGAAACAACAATCGCGAACCATACGTTCACGTGGTCGCGCGGCGTTGTTCTCACTCACACCTACGCCACCGGTACAGATCTGATCACGAAGTTTCAACTCGTTTACGCTCCGGGATATCTGCTCGGGAGCGGCGTCGTTACAGGCGATAGCGTGTTGACGCTCGATTCGTCGTTCTTCTCGAATGGGGTAGTTACCGGCGATCATATCCTTACGAGTTATGGCGTTGTAACGGGAGACGGCGCAGCCTTCCTGGCCGTCAACGTACTATTTCAGGATCTCTTAACTGAGTATAGTTTGTTGGGCGATGGGGTTGTCACCGGCGATGGTGTTGTTACCGGAGATGGCGTTGTCACAGGCGATCTCATAATCAACGCCCAGTCAGCAATGATCATTGGCGACATGAGTGTATCGATGGAAGCCGTAGTAGACGACGGCATCGACTTCCTCGACTATTGATGTTGATTAAGGGTGGCTCCGGGGCCACCCGTGTTAGTAAATGTCATAAAGGGTGGCGAGGGAGTGCCGCCCACAACAACGACAATTGAATCTTGTCCCTGGTCTTGTCTGCATGCCGGACTACGGTCTCGCACGTTCAACTTAGGACCATTTCCCCTCGAGGTAGCAAAATGAGCGCTGCAGAAGTAAATGTTAACCGACTTCAATTCGGACAAGTTTATGTCTGGTCGCTCATGATTGCGGGAGTAATGATCGCGCTTGCCTCGATCTATTACTTGCCGTTCGATAGCCTGGATGGTCGCTTTTTCTTTCTCTGTTTGATGGTGATGGCGAGCTCACTGATCGCCATTCGAATTCCGCGAGTCAGTGGTCGCATTACAGTTTCCGACACGTTTGTTTTTCTGGGAATGCTTATGTACGGCGGGGCTGCGGCGATTCTGCTTTCATGGCTGGAAGGTTTTGCCGTGACGATAATCATCAGCAAAAAGCCACGGGTATTCCTCTTAAACTCTGCAATTCTTGCCATCAGTACATTTTTAACGGCGACAGCTCTGAATCTGATCTTTGGTCCAATCGCACGTCTGACTGAGGACGGTATCTCACAAAGATTCTTTTACGCGATCTGCGTAATGGGTTTCGTTCAGTACATTGCGAACAGCATGCTGGTTGCAATCGAAAAGGCGAGCAAACTCAACGAATCCGTTTGGAACACCTGGCGCACTTATTACCTATGGACTTCGGTGACTTTTTTCGCGGGCGCGTCTGCGGCCGGCATCATCGCAATTCTAATCAGCAGATACGGCTTCTATGCGGTAGTCGCGACCGCTCCAATAATCCTTGTAATTGCCTTCACTTATCAAACCTATCTCAAAAACATCGAGGCTTCGATCAAACAGACCGAAGCGGCGCGATTGCACGTTGAGGAACTCTCGAGATACATCAGCGACCTGCAACGTTCGGAAGAGGCGCAAGAGCAGTTGCTGGTGCGCGCGGAACGCGCTCGCGCCGAGGCTGAAGCGGCAAATCGAATCAAAGACGAGTTTCTCGCGACGCTCTCGCACGAGTTACGAACTCCGCTGACTTCGCTGCTCGGTTGGTCCAGTGTGTTGCGTGAGGCACGCCGCGACGAAAAAGTTTTGAATCAAGGCCTTGAAGCGATCGATCGGAACGCTCGTGTCCAGGCGCAGCTCATCGACGACCTCCTCGACGTTTCGCGCATTGT
>JAICQI010000797.1 GCA_025937955.1 Pyrinomonadaceae bacterium | reverse complement strand
CCACTGCCGTTCAAGACGATCAGCATCGCCGAAGCCCCACTCGTCGCGGGACTCGGAAGCTGTGAATTCTCCGGCCTCAACATCGTCGCCAGCGCTTACTTTGTCGACTTCGATTCTCCTGCCGTGCGCAACCTGCCGGAAATTATTCGCGAGCAAAGACCGTCGGTGGAAGAAAGTCTCGAATGGGCCGTCGCTCATCTCGTCGCGCACCAGTGGTGGGGTGCGGCCGTCGGCAACGATCCGGCGCGTGAGCCGCTGCTCGACGAAGCGCTGTCGGCGTGGTCGTCGCTGCTCTACTACAAAAACACTTACGGCGAAGAAAAAGCGAAGGCTGTTTTAGACGACCAGGTGCGTGGCGTTTATCGTCTTTACCGCACTTTCGGCGGCGACGACATGGACGCGAATCGCCCGTCACGCGACTACCGCAACACGTTTCAATACGCAGCCATCGTCAGCGCCAAAGGCGCGATGATGTTCGTGGACCTGACAAAGACGCTTGGTGAAGAGAAGGTCTTCGCCGCCCTCCGAAACTACTACCAGGCAAACCTCTATGAGATCGCGCAACTCGAAGATCTGAGAATTGCGCTCGTTGCCGAAGCGCCGGTTGAACAAAGGCGAATGATTGGACGTACATTTACCCGCTGGCTAACTGCAAAGCGAGGCGATGAAGACATCGCGCCTCCCGATCAGGAGTTGGCTGCAACGCTCGGGCTCCCCTCGAAGCAAACTCCCCAAAAATCGGGTGATAAAAACGCCTTCAACGCTTTTGCAAAGGTCGGTAAGTTCTTTTGGCAGCAAGTAACACGCATCCGGTAACTATTGAAAAGAGTCTCGAGCGCCTGGGATGGCTGATGGACGATTTGTTCCGCGTGCCTGTCCTGGGCTGGCGCTTTGGGCTCGACGCACTCATCGGCCTCGTTCCGGGCCTGGGCGATACAAGCACTGCGCTCGTCTCGTTCTACATCCTCGCCGCAGCCGTGCGTTATCGCGTTCCGAAGATCACGCTGCTGCGCATGGGCCTGAACATCGCTCTCGACTACGTTGTCGGATCGCTGCCGGTCGTTGGTGACGTTGCGGACGCGTGGTGGAAGTCGAATCGCAAGAACCTGGAATTACTGCAAAAGCGCGCCACGGTGTCGGCTGAAGAAGCGCGATCGGGTAAAGCGAGTGATTGGGTGTTTGTCGGTGGGATTATTGTAGGACTGGCGGCCCTTGCGATCGCCAGTGCCTTCGTCAGTTTCTATCTGCTATACCGCCTTGGCGAATTGTTAGCCGGAAATTAAGCCGCAGATGAACGCGCATAAAATCAGGATTTTATCCGCGTTCATCTGCGCCTAATTTCCATTTTGAGGCAACACGCGCTCGATGGCAGACTTCAACATGTCCAGTCCGCGCTCACCTGCTGCGAAACATTTGAGCTTGCCTTCCGCGTCGAATAAGTAATACGCCGGCACAAAACCCTGTTCGTTCTGAAATGCGTCTTTTAATTTGTGGGCGTTGTCTACTGCTACTGGCTCAGTGATCTCATACTTGCTAATCAGTTCACGCACCGTTTCCACGTCCGTATCCGCTTCGTAGCGAGGCATGTGAATCCCGATCACGCGCAAACCCTGCTCTCGCTTCTCGTCACGCCATTGCCCAACACGCGGCAGGTTGTCTTTGCAAATGCCGCAGCTCGCCGACCAGAAGTGGACCAGCGTCGGGTGACCCACCGATTCTGATTCTGCATGGGCCTGGGTGCCGCCAAACCACTGCGTTGCTCCTTCAAGCCCCGGGAACTGTGTTCCAATCTTCATTGCCATCTTTGTGTTCTCGGTCTCAATGTTTAAGGCCCCTCCTTGGAGTGCGCCGCCTTGGCGGCGCTTTGGTCAAAGCGGTGCCAGGGCACCGCACTCCAAAGAGGTGCGCAATTAGTTGTTGAGCGTCTTCTGACCGGGCTTCCACTCAGCCTGGCAGAGACCGCCGGTTTGCAACGCCTGGATCACGCGAAGTGTTTCTTCAGCCGAACGACCAACGTTCAGATCGTGCACGACTTTGTAACGAAGAATGCCTTCCGGATCGATCACGAACAGACCGCGGAGTGCGATGCCGCGATCTTCGATAAGCACGCCGTAGTCGCTCGCCACTTTCTTCGTCGAATCCGCGGCCAGCGGGTATTTCAGTCCTTCCACGCCGCCCTTGTCGCGAGCCGTGTTAAGCCACGCGCGGTGCGAAAAAACCGAGTCGGTAGAGATGCCGATGACGTCTGCGCCGATGTCTACGAAGTCCTGGTAACGGTCGCTGAACGTCGTCAACTCCGTGGGGCAAACAAACGTGAAATCAAGTGGATAGAAAACCATCACCAGCCACTTACCTCTGTAATCGGAGAGTTTTACTGGCTCGTTCAGTTTCTCGATGTTCTTTGTCGAGGCCATTTCGAAATCCGGCGCGGGCTGGCCCACCTGCGCTTTCTCTATTGCTGCTGCTGTTGCTGCTGTCATGTATCCTCCAAGTAAGTTGTTATTGCTTAATTTTGTAATCTGTTGCTCCACAACAATCCGGACAACGTCCTCTCAGCGTTAAGTGAACGGATTGCGGCTGGAAGCTGGACTTACGCGCTGCGGCCTGCATGAGCTTGGCGGCGTCCGGTAGATCAAAGTCGACCAGCTTGCCGCAATCGTTGCAGATGGCGTGGTCGTGGCGATCAGTTTCGCGGTCGTAGCGGCTCGCGCTATCACCAAATTTGATTTCGTAAACCAGGCCGGCCTCTTTCAGGTAGCGCAACGAGTTGTAAACAGTTGCATAGCTGATACCGGGCAAGCGCAGGCGGGCAGCTTCAAAGATGTCGCTGGCAGTCGGGTGATCGTCGCGTTCCTGGATCACCTGGAAAACCGCCTCTCTTTGGGGAGTTAGCTTTGGCTTTTGCTTGGTTTCCTTCACAGTGGACTTAGACTAATTCTAATTCCAAGATTTGTCAAGAAGCCGCGGATTTGACGGATTTGTAAAAGCGGATTTTCACAGATGGGGGTGGGTTTTGGCGAAGGCGAT
>JAICQI010000061.1 GCA_025937955.1 Pyrinomonadaceae bacterium | reverse complement strand
GCTGAGCGCCCTCGGTCCAGTACTGAAGCATTCGGCGGTGAGAGTTGATGTTCGCACCGTAGCTGAAGCCGTGAAGCAAGGTCAAAAAGAAACGAAGCCAGGCGAAGGCACAGTTCAAGAGATCTATGTTTCGAACACTCGCATCCCGGCGGAGTCAGAATTGCGCGCGTACTTCTCATCGCGTCTGGTGGGCAACGATGCGATTGAGCGAGAAATTGATCGCTATGCCACTCGCGTCATGAACCACTCAAGGCAAGCCTTGTTACAAGCATCTGCGCTGAAGCGTCTGGTTGAGCGGTTCTCACCCGAGGACGTGCGCGCGCTTTCACCGGAGGCTCGCAGCAAATGGCGAGGTATGATCCATCAACATGCGCGGGCCTGTCGACGCGAGGTTGGGGCGTTGAGACAACAGTTAGGGTCGATCTTTGGTGCCCGCGCTTCAAACCCTGAAATGGATCACTTATCCAATTCAATCCAAAGGGCGAATCGTTTGGTCGAATTGAGCTACGCCAATGACGACGCCGTACGTTCAGCATTCACGATCTCGGCAGACAGTCGTGCGACTGGCGGTATTAAAACCGACGCATTCTGGCGTTCACTTGCGACGCTGGAGAGATTGGCATCAACGATTGAAGCTGATTATCAAGGATAGCGTTAACGCTTGCCTCAAAAGTAGGAATCGCACTTGGATCGGGTCAGTACAGGGAGCGGTAGCGACCTGGTCAACCATGGGAGTCAAGAATCGTTAGAAAATATTGCATGCTGATCACTGACCAGGTCGCTATCGCTCCCTGTACTGACCCGATCCAAGAATGATTTTGGACTTTTGAGGCAAGAATAGCGTTGCTAGTCATCCACTCCGGTCCTCACTTAGCCGGATAGTGCAAAACGAAGGGAGTTCATAATGCGAAGAAAGGAATTGTTCCTCCTGATAATACTGGTGTGCTTTCCACTTGAGAGCCGAGATGTTTATGCACAAACAGCGGACCTGGAAGATAACAAATTTGAAATTGGTGGGCACTTTACCTTGCTCACCACTTCGATCGTGACTGATGACGTGTCGACCCCATGTCTAACTATTTCTTGTTCGCCGTCAGGAACCTTCGTTCTATCTCGAACTCGAAAAACTCAGCCGGGCTTTGGTGGTCGCTTTGGTTACAACCTGAATTCGAGCGTGTCACTAGAGGCCGAACTAAATGTTTTTCCTGGCGCCGATTCGTTCAGCCCGCCTGAAGAGTTCAATGATGGTTATTTCCTCGAAGGGCTATTCGGCGTAAAGATCGGCAAACGTTTTGAGAAGGTGGGCATCTTTGGAAAGGCCAGACCCGGGTTTCTTTACGCAAACAAAGGCGATCTTGAGGGTAGGCCTAACGTGGCTTGCATTACGATCTTTCCGCCGCCCCCAGGCTGTTTTCAGACTACAAGCACGACTAATTTTGCTCTCGATGTGGGTGGGGTAGTTGAAGTTTACCCTACGGCGCGCACAGTAATCCGCTTTGATTTTGGAAACACGATAATTCGCCATGGAGAGCGGAACGTCACAGCGACATTTCAAGGTTTATCGAGTCCGATATTGGGGGTGCTGCGTATACCTGAAGAAACAACGCATAATTTTCAGGGAAGTGTCGGAATCGGATTTCGGTTTTGATATAGGAGGCAGGGTCTCGGGCGCCGAGTCAGTATCTTTTGACTCGTCGCGCTCTCGAGAGAAGTGATATGACCTGGAATAAAGCTGAATCTGTTTTATTCGCATTCCTCAAACTGATAACGCTCGTCGTTCTCGTCCCAATGCCGAGCGCCAGCGCGCAAGCAGGTTCAGCTACATTGATACTCTCGGTGTCTGATCCGAATGGCGCCACCGTGCCTGGCGTTAATATCACTCTCCTGAATCTGGCAACCGCGTTGCAACGCCATGGCACGACTGATGACCAGGGGTACTGCGTGGTACCTCTTCTTCCACCGGGGAAATACAACATTACGGCCCAGCGTCAGGGCTTTACCACTCTGGAGATCAGACGTGTAGTTCTTAATACCGGCGACCAGTTAACTTTTCGAGTCAAACTTTCAATTGCTGAGGTTGGCGAATCTGTCACTGTCATTGACAGCGCCTCGAGTGTTGAGACGTCTGCGGCGGTCGCCACGATCGTCGATCGTAACTTTGTTGAAAACCTGCCACTCAACGGGCGGAGTTTTCAATCGCTCTTTAATTTGACGCCAGGCGTGGTCTCGACCAGGGCGACCTTTAATGAACAAGGACAATTCAGCGTTAACGGACAACGTGCGAACGCCAATTACTTCATGGTCGATGGCGTAAGCGCCAACATTGGCGTAAGCGCGGGCGCTGCGCCTGGTCAATCCGCGGCCGGATCGTTACCCGCCTTAACGGCGCTTGGCACTACCCACAATCTCGTGTCAATCGATGCATTGGAGGAGTTTCGCATTCTGACTTCCTCATACGCTCCTGAATTTGGCCGCACACCCGGAGCCCAAATTTCAATTACCACGCGATCCGGCAGTAACAAATTCAGTGGGACTGTCTTCAATTACTTCCGCAACGACGCACTTGATGCCAATGACTGGTTTGCCAATAGACTGGGACTAAAGCGTGCAGCAATCCGGCAGAATGATTTTGGTGGTGTACTGGGTGGACCAATCGTTAAGGATCGATCGTTCTTCTTTTTTTCCTATGAAGGGTTGCGTTTGCGCCAACCGCAAGTAGGAATTTCTGAGGTTCCTTCCCTTGGTGCGCGTCAAACTGTGCCCGCCGGCGGTGATGTGTTCCTGAAGGCGTTTCCAATTCCGAATGGCCCGGAAACTCACAGCGGTTTAGCCCAATTCGTCGCTAGCTATTCCGACCCGTCCAGCCTGGACGCAACCAGTCTCCGAATAGACGTGGCACCAACAGAACGATGGTGGATTTTTGGTCGCCTGAACCGCGCCGATTCAGACACCGCTCAAAGAGGTCGGTCGATTGTCCCTGGCTTCAGTGTTCAACCTGTGGTCAATCCAAACATCGGTCTAAGTCTTAATAATCTCACTCGTAGTGTAATGGACACGACGACAGCGACGTTCGCAGTAACATATGTGGCAAGCGCAAGAACACTTAATGACCTGCGTATAAATTGGAGTCGCGCACGGGGCGCAACCTCTTTTACGATCGACGACTTTGGCGGAGCGGTGCCGCCACCTCCCGCTCTTCTTTTTGCTCCTTCCGTATCAACTTCGGATGCGGGATTTCAATTTCTTTTGCGCGGAGGGACAAATAGCGCGTTCGTTGTAGGAAAGAACGTGGATAATCTGCAGCGTCAGATCAACGTGGTCGACAATCTCACCCTCGTTCGCGGCTCGCACCAGTTAAGATTTGGCATCGACTATCGACGACTGACTCCTGTCTACAACTCACTCGGCTACAACCAATCAGTTATTTATGACGGTGTGACGCGCGCCTCGGGTCCAACGGTTGGCACAGTGTTGTCGGGAATAGCCGAATCAGTACAGGTCTTTGCCGGAGCTGGTCCGCGGTTTCCAGTCTTCACAAATTTTTCAGTCTATGCGCAAAACACCACTCGAATAACAACACGGATGACGTTAACGTATGGATTACGTTGGGATTTCAACCCACCCCCGTCTGAATCGCATGGGAATAAGGCTGTCGTCGTCAAGGGCCTGGAGGATCCAGGCAGTCTTACTCTCGCGCCGCGCGGT
Source organism: Pyrinomonadaceae bacterium (assembly GCA_025937955.1). Classification (GTDB taxonomy): domain Bacteria; phylum Acidobacteriota; class Blastocatellia; order Pyrinomonadales; family Pyrinomonadaceae; genus PSRF01. The sequence continues at coordinate 9,719 of JAICQI010000061.1, read as the reverse complement.
ACGTCGTTGTGGAAGTCAACTTATGCCAACTTTGCTCCACGCTTTGGCTTGGTTTACCAGCTATCCAGGGATCCAGGCAAAGAGTTGGTGTTGAGGACGGGTGTTGGCGTCTTCTACGATCTGGGCAATGGACAAGCAGCACAAGGTTTCGGAAATGTCTTTCCATTTGTCGGCGTAAAACGATTTACGCATGTGCCTTACCCGCTAACTCCAGAGCAGGCACTGCCGCCTTCTTTGGATCCTGTTCCGCCGTTCGGCACCATCGTAGCTTTCGATCCGGAACTCCAGCTACCACGCACTCATCAGTGGAACGTAGCGCTGGAAAAATCATTGAGTTCAAATCAAACCGTCTCGTTTACTTATGTCGGTGCCGTTGGAAGCCAATTGCTGCGCGAAGATGTGTTGTTGAATCCCAATCAAAACTTCACCATCGTGCGGGTGACGCGAAACGTTGCCCACTCCAATTACAATGCTTTCCAATTGCAATATAGCCGTCGCTTCTCAAAAGGCTTGCAAGCGCTTGCTTCGTATACCGGATCGCGTTCGCTTGATAACGCGTCGAGCGATTCGCTTTCAAGGTTGCGCATAATTTCCGGCGGTCAAGGTACTGGCGAGCCGGAAGTTCCCCTCGCGCCATCAGATTTCGATGTTCCGCATTCATTGTCCGCGGCATTTACCTACAGCCTGCCGCGACTTCGTGTCGGTTCGATTATCGATGGTCTAACTCGCAACTGGTTGCTTCATGGTATTCTCCGCGTCCGGTCGGCGTCGCCAGTGAATGTAGTGACACGGTCGGATGTAGTTGGCGACGACTTGATTCTTGAATTGCAACGTCCTGATCTCGTTCCCGGAGTACCGCTTTATCTTGAGGACCCTTTGGTTGCAGGTGGAAGGAGAATCAACAGGGACGCCTTCGCCATACCTCTGGGACAGAGACAGGGGACGCTTTCATACAACGCGCTCAGGGGCTTTGGAATGTCGCAGGTGGACCTTGCTTTACATCGTCAGTTTGCCTTGGGCGAGCGTCTCAAACTACAGCTCAAAGCTGACATCTTCAATATGTTCAATCACCCCAATTTTGGTAATCCGGTGAACATGCTGGATAACAATTTGTTCGGACAGTCAATTCAGATGTTGAACCGCAGTTTGGGTGGCGGAGGAATCAACGGCGGCTTAAGCCCGGTGTATCAAGTAGGTGGACCACGCTCGGTCCAGTTGGCACTAAGGCTGCAGTTTTAGTCGTTCGCTCAGAGTCAAGCCGTCCCGTCAGTAAAGGAAAAGCCAGAACAGCAACCCGCGCGGCGTTGGGTCGCCGTTCTGGCTTCACAAGCAGGTGGGAAGCTGATAGCGATCAGCTAATCACCTGTTGGGCAGCTAGCGAAGCATAGCTACAACTTCAACAACCTGATAACTTGCCTTGGGTGAGTCGATCGCCGAGTTATTCGACGCGAGTTCCTGTCGCTTGGGCTCCAGCTTGGACCGTTTCAGCTCACAACCGTTGCCGTCACCTGACCAAACCTGAGTCAGGAAATACTGCTGGCCGTAGCGGTGGAACACCATTCTAATTTTCCGCTTTTGGCTCTTTTCAACAAGCGGATTGCTTAACCTGAATGCTGAAGATTTTCCATTATGATTCTGGATCTTGAGCCCTGTGCCGTCACTCGTTGCCGAACTCACTATGTATCTACCAGCCGGCATCGTCTTTTCGCCGACGATGAAGTCAAACGGGATCGCGGCGGTTACGGATTGGGAGGTTATTTGACCGTTGGCCGATTTAACACCTACCGCCAACGCCAATCCAACTACCAGCGTCAGCATCGAGAGAGTCTTAACTATTTGGTTCGACATTTTCTTGCTCCTGTTTCGGCCTTTCCGGCCCTTAGTTCGAGCGTGAAGCTCTTCAAAGTTGCGTCGAAGTCTTTGCCGACTTCTTCTGGGCAGCTCAATTGGACTTCAATTGGGCCGGCTTGACCCATGGCCATTTATGTGCCACGCCTTAGTTGTTATCCAACATAGGAAAAACACGCCGAAAAGAACCCGTTTAGCGTTGAAAGGAAAACACTCGACCTTTTTTGCAGTGCTGCGAACCTCGCATTCCTATCTGATCGGATAGGGACCTTATCCCTTTCGGATAGCAACTCCCGAAAGGGCGAAGAGGTTTGCTCGCATAACGCGAGGCGCGTAAACTTCTGACAAGTTCAGGGTGTCTGGTACAACGATGAACCCTCGTCTCGTTGCCATAGCCGGAACGGTTCGAGGAACCGTGCTCGCGCTTACAGATTCGCCGGCCATCATCGGCAGAGATAGGACTGCCACACTTTGCCTACCGGATCCTTCAGTCTCCCGACAGCATTCCCAGGTCGAGCGCAATGGTGACGACTTTGTCGTTACTGATCTCGACAGTCTTAACGGCACGTTCGTGAACGACGTGCCAGTTAGACGCCGCAATCTCGAACACGGCGATCGGGTTAGGATCGGGGATTCACAATTTCTCTTCCTCCGTCATGAAGGCGATGTTTCTTCCAAATCAGACGAAGTTCGGTTCGACGATAAGCAGTTAGCGAGCGGCTCCACGATTCAGTTTAGATTCAATGACGCGATGTATTTGATGGCGCGTGACCTCGCTGCGCTCATGAAGGTCAGCACAACCATCAATGCCATTCGGGGTCTTTCTGAGTTACAGAAGACGTTGCTGGAATTGATGTTCGAGGTTGTTCCAGCCAAACGGGGAGCCATACTGCTGGCTGATAGTAATGAGACTGCGTTAGAAGAAGAGTTCGCTTCGGTTGTTGCACTCGATCGGGTGAAGGGACCCGTAGAAACCATCGAGGTCAGCCGACCGGCGCTTCGCCAGGTTTTAACAGACGGCACAGCACTCCTAATCGCTGATCGTGATACCACCGGAAACCTCGAGCAGAAGAAATTCACCGACGAGCAGAGGGGTTCGGTTCTTTGCGTCCCGCTCCTTATGACCGGCAAGTCGTTGGGAGTGCTTTACCTCGATACGCATGAACCTAATGTTCACTTTGATTCTGATCACCTGCAATTAGCTTCGGCGATAGCCTCTATAGCCGCGGTCGCCATCGAAAACGCCCGTCACATCGAATGGTTGGAGAACGAGAACAAAAGACTTATAGCTGATGCCGGCATTGAGCACAGCATGGTAGGCGAGAGCCCTCGAATGCGACAGGTGTATCAGTTTATCGGTAAGGTCGCTGCTACTGATTCGAGCGTATTGATCCTGGGTGAAAGTGGCACGGGCAAGGAGTTGGTCGCTCGTGCAATTCATCAGAACAGTAAGCGGTCAGGAAAACCTTTCGTGGCCGTGAACTGTGCCGCACTCACTGAGACGCTTTTGGAAAGCGAACTGTTTGGTCATGAAAAAGGCGCCTTCACTGGAGCGTTGTCACAGCGAAAAGGGCGGCTTGAGGTTGCTGATGGAGGAACACTCTTTCTCGATGAGATCGGTGAGCTATCAGCACCAGTTCAAGTTAAGCTACTGCGTGTTCTTCAGGAGCGCGAATTTGAAAGAGTTGGTGGCACTCGCACCATCAAAGTTGATATCCGTCTGTTGACTGCAACTAATCGCAATCTTGAAGACCTGATCGCCCAGGGTGTGTTTCGAAGGGATCTTTTCTATCGGCTTAACGTTCTGCAGCTGGAGATGCCGCCCTTGCGACAACGTCAGGAGGATATACCGCTACTGGCAAAATACTTTGCCGTCAAGTATGGAGAGAAATGCAACCACAAGATCACGAATATTTCGTTGGAAGCGCAGAAGCGCCTCTTGACTTACGATTGGCCCGGGAACGTGCGAGAGCTGGAGAACGCAATCGAACGCGCTGTGGTCCTGGGTACGACGGATTTGATACGGGTAGAAGATCTGCCGGAAGTAATCCTCGAAACTGAAAGCCACACCATGCCGGCGCCCACGAAGTATCATGAAGCTGTGGCAGCAACTAAGAAGCAGGTCATCCTTCAGGCAATGGATCAAACAAAAGGCAACTACACGGAAGCAGCAAAACTGCTGGGCGTGCATCCGAACTATTTACATCGCTTGATCAGAAATCTTGATTTGCGTGATCACCTGAAAAGCTAGAGCGTATCCTCTGCTTCAGAGCTGAAAATCCGGTTCTATCGAAGTTCGGTTATCCGACAATGGCCGAGGTTTCGACGTTGAGAATGCGAAGTTAGGCGACGGTCTCGGACTAATCGGTATTGAGGAGCGCGTGAGATTTCCAGAGGGTAGCTGCGAAATTCGTTCAACTCCGGAACATGGTACGACGATAATCGCCAGAGTGCCGTTAACAAAGGAGCGGGCTGGGAGCGCAGACCTAATCTTTAAGCGCAAGCTTGTTATGCGGCAACGACGAGTCTTCTGCTGTTTCTGAGCGTTATCGCTGTGCGGCAGCGCTCCTGGCCAAGGACACTCAGAATCTAACTAGATGGTTCTGGAGACTTTGGCGTCGCAAGCGCTAATAGCACATCGCTGTTTTCTCGCCTTTCCTCGTAGTAAAGTCCCATTAACTCCTCTCCAGACATGAAGAAGCGAACGTGAGTGTCCGGCTGGCCAACGATCTGGAAACTAATAACATTGATTTTGCCAGTTAACCGCCGAGGTCCTCTGCTAGCCGGCATTAGCGTCTGAGTGTTACCTGTAATGTTTATGGTCAGTTGATCTCCCGCGATCTCTACCTCCGCCTCCTTAAAAGAAAGCTCCGAAGACGAGTAAAACTCGTACTTACCAACAAATCTGGTTAGATCGGTATCTGGCGGCTGCAGAACTTCTCCCTAGCGCCTGCCAACAGCAGTTGAGTCAAGGCGGAATCTCTGTGCGACTTTCTCGGACTTACTCCCTTGTGAAAACGAGGGAGCGTTCGCTCCTCCCCGGCTGTAGCGTTTTGAGTGAGATTGTCGTCGGTTCGCTGCTGACTCTTTGCTTCAGAAGGCTTTGTTTCTATACTTCCTGCATTCCTTTCGACGCTGAGGTGTCAGCCAAATGTTTTAACAGACACCTTGTCTCATTGAGCCCGCTCGAAAGTAGTGAGCGAAAGATGAAATTCTTCTGAAATCTTTACTGAGCCCGCGCATGGGGGACTAATGCACCCGTGATCGACTTATCCGGCAAACCGATTTACCGATTTGAAGAAGTTGAAATTGATCCTTCACGGGGTTCAATCACGCAGAACGGACGCGAGCAGCACCTCCGGCAGCAAACCTTTCAAGTGCTTCTCTATTTGCTGGAGCGGCGCCAGCGGTTGGTTACAAAAGAAGAACTGATTGAAAACGTCTGGAACGGAATCGCAGTCAGCGACAACGCACTGGTGCAGTGCATCGGAGACATCCGCCGCACGTTGGGAGACGACTCACGCCATCCTCGCTTAATTAGGACTTTCCCAAAGCTCGGATACCACTTCATTGCTGCCGTTCAAGAGGTATACACAAATGGGTCGGCGTCAATAGGGTCTGACGAGGTCGCGAAACTAAGGGTTGAGATCGAAGAAAAGCTCGACGACCAACCTAAGCGGGGTACTGGGCCCATCGCATCCAGGGCAGTAACGACGAAGCGATGGATGATTGTTACCACAGTTTTTCTCGCCGTTGTTGCTGGCGCCCTCTACTCGCACCGTGTACAACGCTGGTGGAGATCTGATCAGCCGCTCGGCGAGCTCACCGTGCCGAATCTACCGGGCAAAAGACCGCTTGTAGTGCTTGATTTCGACAACAGGTCCGGCAACAAAGACCTCGACTGGATGCGTGCCGGACTCGCTGACATGCTCATCACGAACCTGTCCCGCTCTAACAAACTCGCCGTGCTCAGTCGCCAACAAGTTCACAGGTTAGTAGCAAGAATTGAGCGCCCGCCTGGCTCTGAGATTCGCCTGGACGAGGCACTAGAGATCGCGCGCAGAAGCAAAGTGGAAGTCGTTGTACTTGGCAGCTTCGCGACGCTTGACGGGATAGTTCGTGTGGAAGCTCAATTGCACGACGCCGGCAACGGGCAGGTTCTCGCGGCGGAACACTTCATTGCAGAAAGACCAAATCAGATTCTCACTCAGGTTGATCTCCTCTCGCTAAAGCTTGCATCGCACCTGGGAGCACGTGCCGAACAGCAGATGGCAGCAAGCCTGGCAGACGTGATGACCGACAACCTGGAGGCTTACCGCTACTATTCGCTGGGGCTCGAGAAGGCGCAGGCGTTGGAGAACAGGGATGCCATCCAGCTCTTCGAAAGGGCAGTTGCGCTCGATCCGGAGTTTGCGATGGCCCACGCTCGTATAGGGTATGTGTTCGCGCTCTCCTGGGCGTTTGGTGATAAGGCCAAGCCTCACCTGGAGAAGGCGTTCCAACTTTCCAACCGGCTAACGGAAAAGGACCGATTGTACATCACCGCATGGTATGCGACTGCTAATCTGGATTACGCGGGAGCAATCAAGGTGTTTCGTGAGATCGTTGCCCGGTATCCAATGGAGGATGAGGCTTACTGGAGACTTGGGCGCCTGCTTCAGGGAGAGGAACGCCTTGACGAGGCGCTTGAAGTTGCTCGACAGGGGTTGGCCGTGGACCCGGAAGCCGAGAATCTCTATAACCTTCTGGGTATGGTCTATTCAGAGCTTGGTAGACTCGATGAGGCTATAGGTGCCCACCAACATTATCTCGCTCTCACGTCCAATGTGCCGAACGCACACGATAGTTTGGGAATGACATACCAGTGGGCCGGACGTTACGCGGAAGCAATCGAAGAATTTCAACGTGCGCTCACTCTCGCTCCCGAGTTCGAGGTGGCGGTCGTGCACCTCGCAAACGTCTACTTTCAGCAGGGCCGTTATCGCGAGGCCCTCGAGCAATACCGCAGATACATCCAGATCGCACCGTCGAATCTCGAGCGGGGACGCGGTTACGGTTGTATGGCGCACGTTTACTCAAAGATGGGAAACATCGAGCGCGCCGAACAGGCGGCGAAGGTAGCGTTGAGGTACGATAAGACCGCCGTGTGGTACCGACTCACGGTTGCGCTGGACCACAAGGACCTGGTTACGGTGAAGGTCCTCGAAGACCGGGTGTTCGCAGAGTTGCCCTATACAAACCGGGGCTCAAGGTTATTGCCGCCGCGATTTATCTTTTACATTCGCGGTTATCTCAACCTCCGGCTTGGTAAGTCAGCAGAGGCTATTGAGAACTTCAAAGACGCGCTGCGACACCGACCAGTGACCTGGCACATTGAGGCTTTTGAAGACTGTTTGGCCAACGCGTATCTGGAGTTGGGTCGATTGGATGAAGCGATCGCTGAATATGAGCGAATCCTGAAATTGAACCCTAATTATCCGCTGGCGCGTTATCGTTTGGCCGAGGCTTACGCTAGCAAGGGACAACTGGATCTCGCCAGGGCCTCATACACGCGCTTTCTCGAAATTTGGAAACAGGCCGATCAAAACTTACCTCAGGTGATTGCTGCGAAGAAATACGCGGCTAGCTAACGTCACTTGTCTCGCCCTTTCAGCAATTGCCGGTTGTGATGCGTTCGCGATCGCTCAGCTTCTCGGGCATTCAGATCTTCGGGTGACGATGCGTTACGTGAGAGCCCGTTGCGGATACCAAGCGGGTGGAGTTAAGGCGATCAAGCTCAGCGCCAGTAAAAATGTCCAAATATTGGCCAGTTGGCCAAAACAGCCGCCTGTGCCGGCGGCTGTAAATCGTTGAGACTAAATGGTGGAGAAGAGGCGGGTCGAACCCCTGACCGCCGCATTGCGAATGGGCCAAATGGTCCACTGCATGTTTTGACATGCAGTGACATGCAGCGACATAACTTACAATTCTTCAACAGGTTGCAGCCGTTACCGGTCCAAGTTCTTATGTAGTTCTTTGACATCGATTTTCATCGGTCGGACGTTTTAGTCGTTCGGTCGATGAGCGGGCGGTTCGGGTTTTAAAGTCATAAGGAGAGTCACTTCCGCGTCGGCTCCCGCTCCGACCGTGACAGTTTGTCTCACAGTCGGCATCCGATTCATCATGCGGCTTCCTTTCTCACCAGAGATTTCTACACTCATAGGACCTATCACCAGTTCATAATCGCCGGGTGCCAGTCCTTTGATCACGAAGTGTCCACGCGCATCGAGTCCTGCGCGATAGAAACTATGTGGGTTGCCGTTCGTGGAACGATACATTACATACAGATTTACGCCCTCTAGTGGGCCACCTTCAATCTTCACCTCTCCTCGCAGAATGCTGCTGCCGGCGCCCAGCACTATCCTGAGTCCGTTTATGTCTTCGCCAGAGCGAACCTCTAGACCGTCGCGCAATACCATCCCATTGTGCTCAATGCGTACAATCCGGAGTGCCGCAGGGTCTCCACGTTGCATGTAAGAGAACAGACTTACCTTGCCAGGACGAACTCCAGTAATACGAAAGCCACCATCCACGTTGATAGGCGAGGTCACCGTTGAACTCATCAGGTTGTCGGACAAAGTGTGGGCGCTAACTATTAGCTTCGACAGCACGTCCGCAATAGGAGGATCGACATTTACCTCGATTGTGACGATACCCGTCAGGGTCGAGGCCGAATGCATGGGAATCTTCAACCCCGTGACATCGCCATCCTTTACGTCGAAGGAGATCGGATCTCCATAAGTGTTACTCGCTCGATCATTCTCAGGGGCAATAACATAGTGGCCAGGCAACGCCTTCGAGATTTTGAACTCTCCGTTGGCGTTGCTATGGAAACCACCGCTCAGATGATTAGCACTCTTACCATTCGCGCTCGTAGTGATTACCTTTAACCCAACATTCGGTACGGGCGCACCGGTCTCCGCAACGATAAGTTGGCCCACGATCTCGTAGATCTTTAGGGGCCGGTCGACTGTAATGTCAACATCGGTGGTCTCGCGTGCGGTCGCAATCTCAACAACTGTGGCCTTGGATGCTTCGCCGGCGCTTGGATGGAAAGTCTCAGGGTAGTAAACCTGGCTCTTCTCGCTGGGTCCATAGGCGGCGAGGCCAAAGGCTATTCCCACTTTTACAATATATCGACCGGGAGGCACGCCCGAAATACGGTAAACACCTTCGTCGTTAGTCCTGTGGTCCCCTGGCACAGACGAGTGGAAGGGACGCTCGTAATTGTCCTCACCTCGAAGAATCAATCCAACGATCTGACCTTTTACAGGTTCTCCACTAACATCACGGACCCGACCACTAATGCTTCCTTTGCTTAGCAGGTCGAAGTCAATTCCTTTAACAATTTCGCCAGTCTCAATCGTTACGCTTTTGCCGGATTGTCCTGAACTACCCTGATTCGGAACGACGAGCGTTGGAGCGGAGGGAGAAACATCGTACGTTCCAGATTCAACACCAGTTAGCACGTATTTACCGGTTTTGCTGGTCGTGGTTTTCCCAATCGGATGGCGTGAGCCATTTGTATCTCTCGTCAGCAGTTCTACTACCAGACCCGCTTTAGGTTTTCCATCCACCGTGATGCGCCCGGAAATTGAACCTGAATTCCTATTAGGCAGAGATTGTTGAGCTTGAATGTCGACCACTACTGAGCTAAAGAAACAAGCGAAAGCGGCAAGCAAATTAATCAGTTTGAGGTTCATTTTTGGTTACCGATCTGTGAGACGCCAACGCCTGTCATCATACGCGTAGCATAAGCTTCGGCCATTTTAACTCGTACGGTGGCTTTAATGAACGTTTTGGACGCGCAGCAAAATTACACGGTGCGCAAT
>JAICQI010000266.1 GCA_025937955.1 Pyrinomonadaceae bacterium | reverse complement strand
TGAAGCGCAGTGCACTCGGTCGCTTTGCGTCGTGATAAATCGTTTGCTGTGCGGCGACCATTCGGGTGGCGTTGCTGATCGGTTCTCCAGTGTTCAGGTTGCGAGCATACATCGGAAACATCTCGCTCGAGATCATCACACCTAAGCGATGCCCTTTCTTCACTCGATGCGCAGAATCCCAAAGCTCAATGGTCGCTTTATACAGTTTGCCTGGCTGAAGCAGCGATGGTTTTTCCCAGCCGCTTAAATACCGAACGCGAATCTTGCCGGGAAGTCCTACTGCTCGCATCGTACCTTGTTCATCAATGTCTACCAGACCCGCAAAGAAATCAGTGTCTTTTGCACTGGTAGAGAAGTGGAGGTCAAGCGCGATTGGACCGCCGATCTCGAGCGGTTCGCTCATTGGCGAACTCCTGTAAATGAGCACATCTTTGTCGCCCGGATCAACCTTCACAACTGTTGAGGCGGCGGCCAGTAGGTCTCCAAAACTTTTTACGTTCTTAAGCTGCGCCGGAAGTTGAACTGCTGCCGGATCATAAGTGTAACGGTCGGGCTGTTGCGTTTTTGGAGCGGCCGCGACCAGTTCACCCACACTTGCAATACCGTTTGCGGGCCCACGAGAACTCAGGTAAAGCGTCATCTCTTGCGAGCGTGAGTCAGGCCAATCGCCAAGCTCACGCCACTCGTTGGCTCCGGTTACGAACGCGCGGACCCGGGGTTGCTTCTCCCAATTCGCTTGCTTGTCCTTCAACCAGGTGTCGAACCAGCGCAAGTAGATCGAATCGAGATCGATGATTGCATCAGGACCGAAATCAACGTCTCCCAATCGCGTGCTGCTATTGAATAGATGCGTCCATGGTCCATATATCAACCACTGGTTTTTATGTCCGAGGGATCGCATCTTTGCCCAGTTCAGTTTCGTGCCGATGCCGTCCCCATCCCACCATCCACTGATGTGCAAAACGGGAATCTTGATCTTATTCATGTCAGGCATGAACGCCGCGCTCTCGAATGCTGCAGGTGTCTCCTTTTCCAGCCACGCATCATAAAAAGGTATGTTTCGGCCCAGCGTCTCATCGTCGACCTTGGACAATGGCAAGGTCTTTAGCTTTTCCATGTCCTTCGGTGTTTGGGGTATAGCCGGTACTTTCTTTTCCTTTACGAAGTTGGACCACCACAGCGCGCCAAAGAGCATCGGCACGCCGTGATCGATCGGGAAGTTAAAAAAGAGATCCGGCGGTGACACCTGCGGAACAATGCACTTGAGCGCCGGGTGCGACTCGACCGCCGCAGCCCACTGAGCCCAACCAAGGTAGCTACCGCCGATCATCCCAACTTTACCATCAGACCAATCTTGCTTCGCGATCCAGTCTATCGTGTCGTAGCCGTCCTTGCGTTCGTGGACAAAAGGAATCCAGTCACCTGCGCTCTCGTTTCGTCCGCGCACGTCCTGAACTATGTGCACGTAACCACGCTTGGCCCACCATTCGCCCTCGAGTTGCGACATGATTTCTCTGCCATAAGGCGTCCGTTCAAGTATGGTGGGACGTTTAGCATCCCCAGCAGGGCGAACAATGTCAGCAACAAGCTCCACGCCGTCGCGCATTTTTATGCGCACACCTTTCTCGGCTTTCGTTTGCATGGTGGGCTGACTCAGTTCGGGATACAGCGTGCTCGGATCCACCAGGAACGATTCATAACCTGACCGGATGGTCTGCAACTTCTGCGAGGGGACATCCCAGGCCGCGAAGTCGCCATTCTCGGCGAGGTATACATCGAATTCGACAGTTGCCAGCCGCGCCAGATAAACATTAGCTACTTGCTTCTTGCCGCCCGCTTCTACTGTGCGCGCCTTCTTTTTTGTGATCTCTACTGGGACCGTTGCCGCTGCGTCCAGTATGAACACGTCGATTTTCTGAACGCCGTCTTTTGCCGGGTCCAGCACCCTGGACCAGGTCTGGGTGAGAATCGGATGGAGATTGGCAAACAGAACCTTCGAGGGTTTGTAGGTTGTTTCTCTTGTTGCATCACCCGCCTTGATTCGCGCCTTGCCGTCCTTTGCTGAGACTGTGGCTTCGGTGCCGGCCTGCTGGTTGACGAGCTCGAATTCAGTTATCGCACCGTCAACAAGTTTGCCGGTGAGCCGGCTCTTGAGCGTCATCCCCGCGACGCTTAGCTCAGTCGATGACTCAAATGTCCCGTCAGCGTTGGTCTTATAACTGCTGCTTCCCGCATCATTACCGCCAAACTTCCACTTCATGCTTTGCGCATTTTGCGCAGCAACCGAAGACGTGCGTTCAGATGGAATCTGACTCCTGGACACAAGCGGTGTCAAAACCGCAAGAATCATTACCGACAAAACAAACCAGGCCACTCGCTGACGTGTCGTCTTCATATAGGTTTTTTGTCCTTAATAGAATTCGGCGGTAGTACGTGGGATTGTGGCAGAAGGTTGCGTTTCGGGCGAGTTAATCCTGACTTACGCGCGTCCCAGCATCTCTTTGCCTACATCGAATGCCTCAGCCAGGATTCTGGTCCACACCTGAGTGCCGTTGTCGCCGTTAGTAAATACGATCAGCTTCCGAGGAGAACGATGAGAAGCAGACACAAAAAAATCTTCTTTGTGGGTGTGCTGTGCATAGGGTTAAGACGTTTTTCGTTGCGCGAGCGTTAACAAGCGGAGACTCAACAACCACACCAGAGTAAGAGATTCACTCAATGGGCGGCCATGGAGGGCCGCCCCCAGGTTCAATGAAGACCTCTGACAACGAATGGTCGGTAGAATCGGCGGTTCCACATCCAGTTAAAGGTGTGCGCTGCGGACCACGCCCATAAGATTTCGTATCGTACAGAGTGCAGCGAATGCCTTTTGTCGTAGATTTTTAGTGAAGCAATTCGTTCTGTTGACACGGGGAACGGTGAGTTATAAACTCCCGCCCGTTTTCACAGTGAATCCTCGCGCATTCAGTTAAAGCAACCACCAAGCATAAGAAAGCTAAGAAACTTTACCCTTCACCTATAACGTCCGCTAATAAGCACTGGCTAGGAGCGAGTGATGGAAAATCAGGCTCTAAAAGAATTCCTTGCAAAAATCCGCGAGCAAATTCAATTGGGCGAAACTCAAATTGCTCTAGACTCACTTCAGAGTTATTTAGCCGCAGCATCAGTGAAGTTGAAGAACGAATTATCATTGCAAATCTCGCGTTACAATCGTCTTCGTCGTGATGAGCGGAAAGGGGTGATTAGTAGGGCGGATTCGCAGGCTGAACAGGCACGTCTGGATGATGCGCTTTTAGAGTTTTTGGACGAAATACCAAAGTTTATTAAGCCGGAAGCGTCGCCGTCGGCAGTCGTGAAGATATCCAGTAATTATCCAGAACCAGGCGAGCTCAGCGTCGAGAAGATTATTGGCATTAACAACCTGAGGCAAATATCCTGGATACAACGGGGTCTGGAAGTTTCTAAGAGCGTGTGTCGCATTCTCACGCCCGTAGGTTATGGGAGCGGCTTTTTGATTGGCGCCGATCGTTTGATGACTAATAATCACGTTATTCCCAGTCCTGAAATTGCTAATCAATCCTACGCCGAGTTTAATTACCAACAGGATTTATCGGACAACTATTTACTAAGTCATCGATTTCGGCTATCAAGCGCTTTGTTCCGTACCAGTCCTGTCGCTGAGCTGGACTATACAATCGTTGGATTAGAGACGAGCCCCGAGTCATTGCCATTAAGCGCGTGGGGACATTTACAGCTTAATCCGAACGCGAATCCGATTCCCACCGAGCACGTTAGCATTATTCAGCACCCTAACGGAGGATTAAAGCAGATAGTTCTCACGGCTAATCAGGTCATAAATAGCAGTGCTCAGTATTTGTTTTATACGACCGATACGATGGGGGGCTCCAGCGGCTCACCTGTATTTAATGACTTATGGCAAGTGATTGCGATTCACCATGCGGATGGAGGAGTTAAGCAGGATCCGAAAGGAAATCACTACTTTGCGAATGAAGGAATACTAATGTCAGCAATAAAACCTCATGCAGGGGACTTGTGGCCGAAACAATAGCAGGCATTCCCCACGGTGCATTTAGTTTCAAGAACTTAGGCAACAATGACACCTCATGGAAAAAACGCAATACCAGCATCAAACAAAGCGAAGATTGTAAAGTTCGTTGAAAATAATGAGCTTGAAGAGTCTTTGAGTACGCTCGCGCATACAGAGGGCTATAAACCTATTGCTACTCTCCTCACCAATCGCCATTCGCTTATCAAGGAAGAAGCAAGGAAACAGCTCAGGACCGCGGAAGAGACGAGGGTCGCTTTCAACAGGCTGGGTGAGGACATTCTTAAGATCCTCTCTAGTGATTCCGATGAACTTGACCTTGAAGAAGTATCTTCACCAAATGCCCCGCTCCTGCCGATCAATTATGTTCTGCGCACGGAATTCTTTGTTATTCAAAACGCCATTATTCAAGAAGAGGAACGTTACTTCGGCATCACCGGTTTGCCAGGTTCCGGAAAGTCTGTCCTAGCGGCATCCCTAGCTCATAGTAAAAAGGTGCAAGTTGCTTACGACGGTGGAATCTATTGGGTGGGGTCGGCGGACAGTACGGAAGTGGAAGTTCGTGGTAGCTCCCTGATTTTGTATCAACAGCAGCTCTATGCGCAGTTGCAGAATGAACCTATAACAGAATCACACTTCAACACCTGGCAGGAAGGTTTGGTGTACCTGCAACGAGAGGCTAGGCATAGACTTGCCAACAGAAAAAGCTTGATTATTGTCGACTGCCATCCAATTCCCGATGACCTACTCAAGGCCATTGAGATTCATGAAAATGCGGTGTTTCTTATCACAACTTCTGACCGTGAATTTTTACATGCAAACGGCGTCAAAAAGACTGCGACATTCACGATCGGAGGTCTTAATAAAGATGAAGCTATCGGACTACTTTCGAGGTGGACCGAGATTCCTGAAAAAGACCTTCCAGAGGCGGCGAGAGAGTTTGCTCTAAAAGTAGATTACCTGCCGTTGGCCATTGCAATGGTTGGAGCCATCTTGAAAGGAGCTACTGAGCCGGATTCTGCATGGGCAGATGTACTCGAGGCTGTAAGGGAAGGTGACTTGGAGGATATTTCTCATGCAGTTGATAAATACCCATTCCGTACATTAACAAGTGTTTTTCAATTAGCCGTCAACCATTTGAAAGAAACGGACAGAAACAGATTTTATGAGTTGGCCACGTTTCCAGCGGGATGGCGATTTCAGCTTGGTGATTTTATCGCCCTGTGGAAAGAACAGGGCGCGCCCGAGCGCAAGGTTCGCCGCCTTGTACAAGGTCTAATAAACAAAGCGCTGCTACAGCAAAGCGCCTCCACTTCTTATGTTCTTCACAACCTCATCCGCGTTCATATTCGAAATCAGGTTTCGGACTGGCTACCAATGTACCAGCGAATAGGTACGTTGCTTTTTCCAGATACACCTTTGCCGATTCTAGCTACCGTCTGGCAGGACGAAGAAGCTCTCAAGGCTATGATTGGCCGGATAAATATCAATGAAGCGATTCCTAATGGATCGACATCCCTACTGTTTGCCGCGCAAAGCGGATATCAAGGCATCGTAAATATGCTTTTGGACGCCGGCGCATTGATCGATCAAAAGGGCAACACTGGTTTTACCGCTCTGATGGTAGCGTCGCAGAATGGTCATGCAGAAGTTGTAACTAGCTTGCTCCACAGCGGCGCAGAAATAAACGCGCAGGACAGCGAAGGGTTTGCGGCCTTGCATTACGCAGCGCAATCCGGCCACGACGCGATAGTGCATTCGCTGCTGCGCAACGGCGCTATACCAAACTTGGCGAATAACTATAAGAAGTCCGCTTTATATATTGCCTCGTTTCACGGCCGCGTTCCGGTTGTCGAGGAGCTTTTGCGGTCTCTTCCGTTAGACGCACACGAGACAGACCCTCAACTGACTCCGCTGGTGTGGGCCACTCAAAAGGGCCACGTTAAGGTTGTTCGAGTTCTTTTGGATGCAGGAGCTAACGTTGATTGGTCTTCACCCAAAGATGGATCAACTGCATTGCATATTGCTGCGCAGAAAGGCTTCACCGAGATTGTTGAACTACTGATCCAAGCCGGAGTCTCCGTCAACACCAGGATGAATGAGGGATACACGCCGCTACACCTTGCGGCCCAGGAAGCGCATGTCGAAATTGTAGCACTCTTGATTGATGCTGGAGCAGATGTTCATGCCATCAACGATCACCGGCATACTCCACTCCATTCTGCCTCTCAAGAGCGACATGAAGACCGGCATCGAGAAGTTGTCGCAAAACTGATCGAGGCTGGTGCCGACGTAAATGCTCAAAACGATATGCTCTTAACTCCGCTGATCTATGCTGCGATCCTTTTGGATACGGAAATGGGGCGATTGCTTATTGAGGCCGGAGCGGACGTGAACTTGACCCAAGCCGACAGCTACACAGCACTTCATATAGCCTTGATACAAGGGGACAAATTGGTCTTATCTGCTGCTCGACAGCAATTGTCGTTTTCAATTACAGAAGAAGGTTCGAATCTGTCAGCGGCGACCGTTTTGTCCTTCGAAGATAGTCTTCACTTCATTCAGCTACTACTGAACAACGGTGCTTCAGTAAACGTGGCGGGAGCTAATGGAAATGGTCCCCTACATCTCGCTGCGGCAATTGGCGATGCCGCAAGTGTTGAATTATTACTTGGAGCAGGCGCCTCTCCTGATGCAACTAATGCCGGCGGAGAAACGCCACTTGAGCTGGCAGTCAAGGGATCAGGGAATATTTACAACCAGTTGCTTGCTAAACGAGACTATGCCGCTGTAATCGAATTATTACGCGCAAGGTTAGCATCGTCGTAACGATTCCCGCGCTGGTGCACAACGTGACAACAGGAAAGAGGTCGCCCAAGTGCGCGGAACCAACTCAACATCCACCCACCCGCTACCGCAGGTGCTACTGACCTTAATCCAAGTGCGAGGAACCAATTTTGAGTCAAAGCCTTCCAGCGACAGCCACTGCGATCCTCGTTTAACACTTTGCGTGAGCATCAACCATTAGGATGCACAGGTTGAAAACGCCGAAGGCGTTGGCTAATTTCAGCCCAGGGTTTCGAGCGAAGCGAGAACCCTGGGACAAGATTAAAAGAAGGGCTCAAACTCTGAAAGGGTTCCTCTCCACACGAACCCTTTCACGGTTGATCAGAAGGTTTAAATAATTAACCCATGGTTGTCGCTGCGCGCTCCAACCATGGGCTGAATTAGCAAACGCCTTTGGCGTTATCTCTTATCGCTACTCACTTCCGCCCCGTTGGTCCATCTTGAGTTGCCAGAATAAGAATGAGAGCTCGAGGGAGACGTCTTCGATGATCTTACTCAGCGGACGTCCGCCGGCGTGACCTGCTTTGGTGTCATAGAGCAACAGGACAGGCTTGCCTGACGTGCTTGCGGCTTGGAGGCGCGCGGTCATCTTGCGTGCTTGAAGGGGAGGAACGCGCGTGTCCTGATCGCCTGTCGTGAAGAGCACTGCCG
>JAICQI010000340.1 GCA_025937955.1 Pyrinomonadaceae bacterium | reverse complement strand
GAGGGGTCGGGGCGCAAGCAGCTGAGCGGAGTTGTCCAGTTTGTATTAGGGGACGGCTCGGTGCGGCCCGTTAAGGTTCATGTTTGGAGGGAAGTAATCAATAACCAGACAGGAAGCACGACAGATGGGAACTATTATACCGGTACTGTCTCCGTTTCTGGCGACGGTTTCGGTGGGTAGTCAATGGTTCGAGCGCTTACTGCTGCACCATCAAGATCACGGATTACAGCCATCAGTTTTGGTGGCTGTTTTTCTTTTTACAGCACCGACGATAGATGGTATTCGGTTAAGTTGATTGTTCTATAATTCGTACCGGGCCGACCCATCTCTTGATTTGTTCTGCGTTTCCCCTATGTCTATGAAGTTAATGCTTTTCCTCGTGAGCGCGTTCCTAGCCCTTAATGCGAACGCACAAGAACCTTGCTCGCCTGACCGTCTACCTGACGCTCCGTGCGGTGAGGTTCTAAGGTTAATGGAACATGGCAATGTGAGGTGGCGTGATGAACGTGGAGTCTTAGATCACCTGGCAGATCAGTTTCGAAGAACGAATAATCAAGTGATCTATTTTTTGATCTATCCTGGGCAGAATTCCTGTAAAGATGAAATTCGACTGCGAGCTACCCGGGCCAAGAAGTATCTGGTGCAACGTCATAGAATTCCTCCAAATGACATTGTCTGGAAAAGAGGTGGTTTTCGATCGGAACTATCAGTGCAGATTTGGTTATTGCCCAAAGGCAAACCGTTACCACAGCCGGACACGTTTTTAACAATCGATCCGTCTCAAATTCACGTAAGCAGAAAATGCAAAGAATTAAAGAAACGCAAGTCGATAAAATAAATCCCCCGCAGAACACGCGCTTGGAGCGGACTCGCCACTAGGCTTCCCCGATTTTGTCGGGGTTGCGTGGGCGAGCCGCTCAAGCGACCGCGTTAGGCGGCACGGCCGGTTCGGCGATGCCGTCATAGGTGGTGTTCGAAACGTTCGTGGCACGGAGAAAGGAGAACAAGATGCCAGACGTGGTACCGTTCTTGACCTATGGGGACGGCATTGCCGCCCTTGACTGGCTGGCCGAAGTGTTTGGATTCACGGAGACAGCTCGCTTCACGACTACCGATGGGAGGCTTTCTCACGGAGAAATGTCGATTGGGGACGGACTAATCATGTTGGCCAGTCCGTCGCCGGACTATGAAGGCCCCAATCGACATCGCGACAACTGCGAGATTGCCGCCTCATGGTCCGCTCTGCCATGGATCATTGATGGTGTTCTCGTCTATGTTGACAACGTCGATGAGCACTATGCGCGGGCCAAGGCCGCAGGGGCCGTTATCTTGTCTGAACCGGAGGATGGGCCGCCGGCGCGACGATATCGAGTTGAGGATCTCGAGGGACATCGATGGATGTTCATGGCACGAAACTAGCCCGCGCGCTATTCACAATCGAACGGGAGTGGAACTCGGCGTCGCCCAACGGCTTTGCCTCAAAAGTCACTGTTGGACCGGGTCAGTACCGTAACGCGGTAGAGTCGGGTCGCCGCTGTGGGTCAATAACCGAATAATTGTTGCAGTTCAGAGCCTCACCCGACGCTATCGCGTTACGGTACTGACCCGGCCCAAGCGCAGGTTCTGACTTTTGAGGCAAAGCCTTGCCTAACTAAGGGATGGATCTAACAGTCAAAAGCGACACACCCTTTGAAAAGAGAAGAGCAGAGGGCGCGCCGCTCTTGCCTGCAGCTCATCCCAGGCGTTAGACAGCTTCGCTCTGCGTAACTTGAAAGAACGTGGGGTTACTTGCTCGAGCGTTAGGCCGGACAGCGAGGGGCTCGCTCGGGGAACTCACCAACTAAAAACAGGTGTTCCAGGTTATTCATCGCATCGCTCCTTTTCTCCCTCTGGGCGTCACATCGGAGCTTCCAAATCATTCACGCAGCAAACGATAATAGTCAACGCTATGAGCATGTGGAAATATATTTTGGCCTCGACTCTATTAGTAATCGGGATTGTTGAGATGGTCCTGGCGTTCCACGGAGATCTACGTGAAGCGTTGATGCAGGCGAGTCCTCTACGCTTAAAGCAAGCTGAATCATCGGCGTTCTTGTTAGCCGGAATCTCTGCATTATTGATGGGAATTGGGATTCTCTTCTGGTAGTCGCGAACAACAGCAGGAGTGTGACGCCGTCATGTCCAACTATATTGGCGCGATCGATCAAGGCACTACCAGCACTCGCTTCATCGTGTTCGACCGCTACGGCCGCGTCTCGGCCCTCGCGCAGAAAGAACACGAGCAGATTTTTCCGAAGCCTGGATGGGTTGAGCATGACCCTAACGAAATCTGGCGGCGAACAAAGGAAGTCATCGAAGAAGCTATGCAGCAAAAAGGTCTGCGACCCGAAGACTTTGCTGCAATCGGCATCACCAATCAGCGCGAAACCACGGTTGTCTGGAATCGCAAGACTGGCCATGCGATTTACAACGCCATCGTATGGCAGGACACACGCGTTGAATGTGACGTCGCATCCTTCGCTGCGCAAGGAGGTCAGGACCGCTTCCGAGACCAAACCGGTCTTCCGCTCGCCACTTACTTCAGCGGCCTCAAAATCCGTTGGATACTCGACAACCTTCGCGGTGCCCGTGAACTCGCCGAAGCTGGCGAACTTGCTTTCGGCAACATCGACAGTTACCTCGTTTGGAATCTCACCGGCGGCGTAAACGGCGGCATTCATGTTACCGATGTTACCAACGCCAGCAGAACGCAACTCATGAATCTCGAAACGTTGGAGTGGAGCAGTGATCTTCTCAAAGCATTTAACATTCCCGCTTCCCTTCTCCCCAAAATCGTTTCCAGTAGTGAAGTTTACGGACATGCAAAACTCGCCTCCCTAGCCGGCGTTCCTGTCGCTGGTATGCTTGGGGATCAACAGGCCGCGCTTGTCGGTCAAACCTGCTTCGATCGGGGTCAGGCCAAAAACACTTATGGCACCGGTTGTTTTCTGCTCATGAACGCAGGCGAAAAACCTGTTCAGTCCAAACACGGACTGTTAACCACCGTCGCCTTCAGATTTGGAGACCAGCCTGCACGCTACGCTCTGGAAGGCAGTATCGCTATCGCAGGCGCTCTGGTCCAGTGGCTGCGCGACAATCTTGGTCTGCTCTCCACGAGCGCAGATGTCGAAACACTTGCTCGCACGGTCAAGGACAACGGTGGCGTGTATATTGTCCCTGCGTTCTCCGGTCTCTTCGCTCCGTATTGGCAGTCGTCTGCGCGTGGCGTCATCGTCGGTCTCACGCGTTACGCCAACAAAGGCCATCTCGCGCGCGCCGCCCTGGAAGCCACCGCCTATCAAACCCGCGAAGTCCTCGAAGCCATGGAACTCGACATGAACACTAAAATCGATGTTCTCCGCACCGATGGCGGCATGGTAGTCGACGATCTGCTAATGCAATTTCAGGCTGATATCCTCGGTCGCGATGTCATTCGACCGCTAGTCAAGGAAACGACCGCACTCGGCGCTGCTTATGCCGCGGCTCTTGCCGTGGGCTTCTACAAAGACCAGACCGAACTGAAGGAACAGTGGCGCATCGATCGCACTTGGAAACCCTTCATGGACGCACAGACTCGCGAAACTCTTTTCGCCCATTGGAAAAAAGCCGTAAGCCGTTCTCTCAACTGGATAGACTGATTCGGAAACGTGTGTCTTCGGTCCCGCGTGGTTAATTTTCTTGAATTACCCCGTTAACACTCTCGTCTCCGTATGCGTCAATGCCTTTGAGGTCCAATAATCTGCGCTGCTATTCCTGGGAGTGTCCCTAAAACAGGACATCTCGCTCCTGAAGTTTCAAAAGGAGAGACCTTATGGAAACCCGTAGAACCTCTTTCCTGCCGATTCTGTTGATCGCTGCGCAGTTTTCTATTTATTTCAACTCAACCATTCCAACGCAGGCCCAGGTGGTCAGCGCTACCATTTACGAAAAGACGTTTTCGCAAAAAGTTGCCGCGATCGAAATCGAAAATGCGAACGGTCGCACAGAGGTTGAAACGTGGAACAGCAACCGTGTTCGCGTCGCCGCCTCGTGCAATACCATAGCTGATGGCAGGCCCATAAGTGCTCGGATTCATTTTCAGGTGAGTGACACAGGCCTGAAGATCCAGGTTCGCGAAGACAGAAACGAACAACCAGTCAGTTTGCTGGTATTTGTTCCGCGTGAAATTAACCTGGCGGTCACGGGTGACTCCGAAACGATTGCAATTCGAGGTATAACGAATGCACTTTCGGTGCAGACCGAATCAGGAGATATTTTGCTCTCACTTCCAAAATCGGCAAACACCGACTTGTCGTTGAGGTCACTTGACGGAACGATCAGCTCGCAGCTGGACGTGCGCGCATTCGGCACAGTCAATGCGCACAGCCTCGATGGCCGGATAGGCCGCGGTGGCAATCCGATCATCATCCGCAGTACACGTGGTTCCGTTTCATTGATCGCTGACGAAGCAGGTGGGATGGCCAGGGCAGACGCAACGATGGCGAATGATGCGGGTAGAATCGATCCACCAAAGCCGCCTTCTCTGATAGACCCGAACGATCCACCTGTTGCCGACATCATCAAGATCGATAGTCGACTAGTCAATCTAAACGTAAGAGTGACCGACAGTGCCGGTAAATTGATCCCCAATTTGTCGCAGGCCGACTTTCAGATTTTTGAAAACAACATAGAACAACAAGTTGTCAGATTTGAGCCAGTCACATCGCCCGTATCTGTAGTGCTGTTACTTGATGCGAGCGGTAGTACGAAGGAACACTGGAAGATCATAAAAAAAGCAGCCAAAAAGTTTATCGAGACGCTAAGCCCAAACACGCCTATCGCGGTTGCCGCCTTCACCCGACGGTTTATGGTTATTTGTGACTTCTCTTGCGATAGACAAACCTTGAAAGAGCGGATTGACAAAACCAAGAATCTTTCTTCCGGAACCGCGTTTTACGATGCCACCTGGTCGACACTCAATCTCTTCAGAGAAGTGAAAGAGCAGCGTAAAGCCGTAGTGATGATGACAGATGGTGTGGACAATTCACTTTCAGATGAGGAGTACGAACCCAAGCATCCTTTTGACGAGGTATTCGCGAGAATCAGCCAGGAAGAGATAACAATCTATCCAATTTACTTCGATACTGAATATCAAGTGACTGCCAGAATGCGTGGCAGTGATACTCACGAATCGTACGCAACCGCCCGCGAGCAACTGAAACGGATAGCGGATGAGACTGGTGGTACATTGTTCAAAGCTGATCGTGCTGAAGATCTTGACGGTGTCTATCAGCGCGTCGCTTCAGAACTCCAAACACTCTACAGCGTTTCCTATAATCCCGCGGATAAAAACTACGACGGCAAGTGGCGGAATGTTGGCGTGAAGGTGAAACAGGGTGCCGCCATGGCAAGAACGAAACGTGGCTTTTATGCTAGATGAGCACTGCCGTAAGCTTCACTCCTTTCAACTCAAAAGCATTTGAAAAATGCGCCGCAAAGACCGATAGGTTCATTTGCCCGAGAATGTAAATTGAAAGGCCGCCGCGATTGGCGGCCCCTGCCGCGGTTAAGACACTCCTACGCTACCGCGGGCGGCCACGCGCCGATCCGCTGCCGCAACGCAACGATCTTGCCAAGGTGATACGCGTTATGTACCGCCACACTGTTCAGCTCGTCGGCCATTGTCACGCCCGGCTCTACCTCTAGCGCCAACCGCTCAGGCGCCTGCCCCAACGCTGCCGCAGCGCGAGCGCCGTCCAGAAACACTCGCACCAAGTCGTGCCATTGGTCCTCGTGCTCCGGCGCCGCTCTCGGGTACCTGTCGCCGGCCGGATCGCCCGCCGCGATGATACTCTGCTGGTACGCCACAACGTGCCACAGCTCGTCGTAGATTGAGTGCGACGCGCCGTCCGGGCAAAACGTGACTTGCTCGAGCGTTAGGCCGGACAACAGGTGGGCTCGCTCGGGGAACTCACCAACCAGAAACAGATGTTCCAGGTTATTCATCGCATCGCTCCTTTCTCCATTTGTTCGTCACCGCTACACGATAGCGGCCCCGAAGCGAAATCATTCACGCAGCAAATCATAATTGTCAACTTCCCTGTGCGACCAATTTTTTGGTTTCAAAATAAAATCCTAACCTCCTGAGGAGGGATGTAAACTGTTATTGAAACTGCCCAAGGGTTCCGCGGCGTGATGTTCGATCTTTGTGGGAGGTGAGGCATGAAGTGTGTGGCGTGCGGAAGTACCGCCCTTGTCGAGGGGACACTGATAGATAATTCGAGTGGATTCCAGCCGAAGCAGTCATCCAATTTGAAAAGTATGTTCGGCTTCGGCACGCGCGAGGTCCGCGCCTATGGCTGCATCCATTGCCAGCACCTGCAACTCGCCGTCAGCTTTAAAGAGGAGGATTTGCGGCGTTACCAGCAGTTTGAAGGCGAGCAACCAGGTGTACTGGAGCGAATAAACTCAGACACGAGAGAAACTGAGGCTTAAAGGAGTCGTAATGCCCGCACGCCGTGCCTAAGGGCCGCCACGCTTGGCGGCCTTTCTGGTTG
>JAICQI010000868.1 GCA_025937955.1 Pyrinomonadaceae bacterium | reverse complement strand
GGCAAGGAAAATGGCTTGGCGCAGATTCCGTTATATTTCTCGCACAACTTTTTGAGAGCAGTCTCCGCATCGGGAACATCTTCGCGCACGGGTGACCGCACGTGCTTGCCAAACACGCGCGCAGGCGCCAACAAGGGCCGTAGCGTGTCCAAGTAATCTCTAAGCTGCCCCAGCAAGGATCTCGAAATCTTCTCGGTCTTTTCGCGAAGCTCGACAACCTGTTCGAGCCCTAAGGTCTCCCGTAGGTTTTCCTGTGCCATGACAGCCTGGCATCTACCACAGTTCACAAGTCAAGAAAAGCACTATTAACGTCAGCGAAATCCGCTAATCGAATCAGGTTTGGCGATCGAGAGGGACCGCCTGTTGTTGCAGCATCTGCTGATGTAGTCGGTCCCGATGCAATTATTCGCGCTGCAATTCTTACGTCGCTGATCCTGCTGCCGGTGCAAGTTCTGGGCGGACACGCGCAAAGCGCAGATGCAATTTCATCTGTAACAAATCGCATAAGCTTCCGGATACAGTTAGCACCTGTCGGATACACCTGGTGTCAACCTCGGCTACGCTCGGACCTTCACAACACTCCAACCCCCCAAGCATTCACAGATGGCAAGATGGTACGGTGCTTGCGCCGTACCGCTATTGTTGAAATTGGAATTAGGTTCAATAAGGAGGCTCTATGATCAGATCGATTTTGGCGATTATTTTTTGGGCTATCGCAGTCAACAATCTGTTCGCTGCAGCGGTGGCTATTCCGACCGCAGACAGAAAAGGCAGCAGAGACAATCCATTGTTGAAGCGCTACGAAGGCTCACTTATCGTCGCATACGAACACAAAAAGTTTGACGAATTCACACTCCCGTTATCCAAGCTCGAGCAGGTGCCGAAAAGCGGGACGGCCACAACAATCGCTATCATGAACCCAACAACAAAAAGTCTTTGGAAGGAGCACACACGAAATTGGTGTACGTCATACCGGAGAACCGTTCCCCCTTAGAGGTACTGCGCAACTACCAGGAGGAAATCAGGAGCAAAGGCGGCAAAGTGCTGTTCGAATGCAAAGAGAGCGAATGCGGTGGCGATCCCGGAAGGAGCAGCAGCGGCGGTGGCGGAAATACGAGTCTAGCCATGTATCTGTATCCGCAGGAGCGCATCACAGATTCACTCAGTTCAACCGGCGGATGTGCCGTCACCGCGCGCATCGCTGATCAGCGCTATCTCGCAGCAGAGATTCCAGACAAAGACTCATACTTTTCCGTACTAACGTACGTAATCAAAAATCCTCAGTCTTCTTCTTGCGCGCCACTCAACGGACGAACCATCGCGGTCGTGGATAGCCTCGAAGCCAAGGCTCGCGAGCAGAAGATGGTGACGGTCAACGCCGATGATATGGCCAAGGCGATTTCCACCCGAGGTCGAGTCGCGCTCTACGGCATCTACTTCGATTTCAATAAGTCCGAAGTAAAACCGGAATCGGACCCGACGCTGGAACAGATCGCCACGTTGTTAAAGAAACAATCGGCGCTCAAGCTACTGGTTGTGGGACATACCGACAATGTTGGAAGCTTCTCGTTCAACATGGACCTATCGCAGCGCCGCGCAGCCTCTGTAGTAAACGCTTTGACTGGCCGTTATGCCATCGGCAAAGATCGCCTCATGCCCTTGGGCGTATCGTTCGCCAGTCCTATGGATTCGAACAAGGCCGAAGAAGGAAGGGCAAAAAACCGCCGTGTCGAACTCGTTGAGAATTAATATCGCCGACAGGCGAGGTAAGATCATTCCGATAAATTAGAGATCAACATCCAGCCGCGGTGTCCAGATGTCAACCCCCGCTTTGCGGAATTTTATGTTCTGACGTTTCTCGGATTTGTAAGCACGGTCTTGGCAAGAAGTCTCTTGAATGCTGTACTCCACTCTGCGGCGTGTCTATAAAACACGCGTTTAGGCGGGTGACCGCCTTCGGGAGGTTTTATGAACGTGATCGCCCTCAATATAGCGTTCAGTTCCAGAGCCGTATTCCTACTTTTAGGTTTGCTTCTGACCGGACGTCCCAGCGCCGCCGCAACGCCTCTGAAAGCGGGGACGGTGCTTGAGTCCAGAGGTATAGTTTCGAAGCAACAGTTGAGTGAATTTCCTGTGACGGTCCATGTAATTCTTCAGATCCATGAACATCCCGATCCAAAAAGGCGCGAAATTCAAGACATGGGCAAGCTTGCTGCATGTGAGGAAAGCATTGTTTCCACCGTCCTTAGCATCGCCGAAAACGGCGTCCCCGCTGTGGTCGTTGAAGGATTTTATTTTGCCGGAACGTTTGATAAACCCGCATCTATCGCGGTTTCAGAGGTGCCCCGCAGCGATCGGATCCAGTCGAAATGGATTTTGGCCAGTCAAAAAAACCTGTTCGTTTATGGTTTTGAAGTGAAGTTCTTAAATGATTTGGCAGGCTGGGTCGTAAAAGAGCTGGGCAAATCTGCCGGCAAAGCGGTTGAACTCGGAAAAGAGCCCGGGCGTACAGATAGGGAGACAAATAAAATAGAAGTCGCCAAGCTGGTTCAGGAAGATGTAACGCGTTTGAACCTCTGGCACGCAGGCATCGT
>JAICQI010000333.1 GCA_025937955.1 Pyrinomonadaceae bacterium | reverse complement strand
TTGAGAATCTCTTCCCCTTCAGCGACCTTTTTCGCGATGCGGTTGAAGGTTTCGTCGGCGTGATCTTCGGGAAAGGCGCAACCACGCCACTCGAAGAAGCGTGTGAGGTTGTTTCGAATTTCGAGATACTTTTTGCTGCCGCTCTCGCGATCGCCTCCCAACGCGATCAGCAGCTTGTCGAAGGCTTCCTGGGTCAGGGTCCACTTTTGCCCGACGAGCATTTTAATTTGGTTGGAAACTGCTTGGTTATTTGATCGCGTCTAAAAGCTGTTTCGCCATCTCAGCGTCGATGCCCTTGAGCGTCTCGTACTGCGCCATCGCGGCAGGCTTGTCATTTATCGCACGGTAAGTAAGTCCGAGATTGAAGTAAGCCACTCCCAGGCTTGGTCTGAGCTTGATGACTTCCTTATACGACTCAATCGCTTCTGAATAACGACCCGCGTTGTAAAGAGTGAGTCCAAGATTGAAGTGGGCGGACGCGTTCTTCGGCTCGATCTCGGACGACTTCTTGAGCGCCGTGGCCGCTTCGTCGTAACGCTTCAAACCGTTGTAAGCGTTGCCGAGATTCTTGTAAGCGTAAGAACGAATCTCGTTCCGCTCCTGAAATCCGAGTTTGTATGCTTCGCCCGTCTCGCCGAGCAGCTTGATGGCCTGAAGACTCGCGTCTACAGCCTCCTGGTGCTGTCCGCTATGATTGTAAGCAAAACTCAGGTTGTTATAGACCTCTGGACCCGGATCGCGCTTCAACGTTTCCTTATAAACATCGATCGCTTCGGGATAGCGGTTGAGTCGCGCCAACGAGAACGCCAGCGGTAGATACGCGCCGTTATAATCCGGTTTTACTTTGAGCGCTTTCTGATAGGCGTCGACGGCCTGCGTAAACTTGCCCTGGTCCACGTAGACATTTCCTAAACCTGCAAATGCGCGTGCGTCATCAGGGGCGATCTGTGCGGCCAGTTGATACTGCTCTTCCGCCTCGTCGTAACGCGGTTTCGGAGCACTGCGGGCTGCGTTGGCTCGCGCGATGATCGAATCCTGTTTGCGCACCGGGGGTTTGTTTTTGGCCTTGACGCGTCCGCCCCCAGTCGCTCCGGAGACTTGCACGGTTGGGTTTTGCGGAGCGCGAAAGATCAGGGCCGCGCCTCCCGTGATGTCGCGCAAGAGGCTGCCGCCGCCCGTTATATCCTGGGCGCTCGCACCCACCCCGGCCAGCAACATACCCAAACAGACCAACCACAAAAGACGATTTCGCATGCGCAAATCCTTCTCCTCCGGGGGCAAATTACAACTCATTCCGGGCCAAAAAGCTAGGCCACAGATTGAACGCGGATGGATGGATGCTTATTTGAGGTCGTCGAGTTGCAGGCCGATCGGTTCAGCGCCGGTTGCCTTGAGAGCGTCGAGGACGCGGGTCACGTCGCCGTAACGAAGATTACGAGGAGCCTTGATGAATACCGTCTTCTCTGGTCTATAGCTGTAGTTTCGCGTTCGAGCTTCAAAAACCCTTGTGAGTGTCAACGCTAAAGGCGACACATCATCGACAGTGCCCATGTTGGTCGATTCATTGTTGAGCTTCAACGTTCGATCAGGTTGGATTGTCACCACAAGGGTGAGCGGGTTGGGCGGAAGATCACGATTTATTGACGGGGCCGGCAGCTTTGCGAGAAAGCGGTGCGGCTTCAAAGGTGCCGCCACCATGAAAATGATGAGCAAAACAAGCAGCACGTCGATCAGCGGAGTCACATTGATACTGGGCGCGGGAATGATGCCTTTGGGAGTCATCTGCATTCCTCCACTGCGAAGATGCAGCTTTAGACACGCAGCCGCTGAAAAGGTTCCCAGCGCCCAATCATCTGGCACTGTCTCGTGGGAAAAGGACGCGATCGGGCTCGGCGTTTAACCTTTCGAGCAGTTCCATGATTAGTCGCGATTTTACGCGCCCCGCTTCTTTGGGATGGACCAGGTAGCGGACGATCGCTTCGAGCCAGGTGTTCTCGCCCACGCGAAACAGGACCACGGGACGTTCCTGGACCTCGACCTGGTTGACCGGCGTTTGCGCCAGGATTTCCCGAAAGACTTCGACCTGCTTCATCATCTCTTCCCCAACTTCCTGCTCCGCAACCTCCTTCATCGTCGCCGCAACGAATTCGAGATCCGAGTTGTAAGCAACCTGAAACTTGATCTCGTTCCAGATGTAAGGAAACAGCGGCCAGGTGTAGTTGTAGACAGGCGAGCTGAGCACGGTCGAATTCGGAAACTTGATGATTCTCCCGCTCGGATGTTCGGTGGAAAGATAATCACCGCCGAATTCCCAGAGCGTCGTGTCGAGATAGTTGACTTCTATAACGTCGCCCGTTGCGGTTCCGATCCTGATGCGATCGCCGACGCGATAAGGCTCGCGCACGAGGATGTAGACCCAGCCGATGAAACTCGTGATCGGCGTCTGCAACGCGAACCCGAGTATCAGCGAGATCAGACCAAATGATACGACCGCCGTGTACCAGTTCTGAAAGAAGATCGTTAAAACGAAGAACCCGATCACCAGCCACAAAACGAGTTTCGCGACGCGCTTCAGGTTGTACTGGTAAACGGAGTTTGGGACGCGACCAATCAAGTAAACATCGAGTAGCCGCAGCACCATCAGCGAGGCAACAACAACCGCGATTGCCAGAATCAGTTTCCTGGTCAGCGGGTATCGCTCGTACCAGCCGCCGTATTGACTGAGCAACTGGTGTGCTGCGCCCAGCAGAATCAGCAGAAACAACTGCGCGCCGATGACGAACTTGTCACGAGCGCGCGTCACCGGGACTTTACGCTTTTCAGCCGGCGTGGCCTGCTTCAAGGCGCGCTGCACGTCAGCGTCCTGCTTAACCTCTTCGACCTTCTTTCGCAGGTCGTCTTTGCCTTGTGGTGTTGACTTCAATTCCCTTCCTTCAGGCCGTCAATCACTACGCGCGCGACTGTCGGAATGATCTCGCGGTCGTTCGAGTGTCCACTGGTGAACGTGGCGAGGACAAACTGCGCCCCCTCCGGCGTCTCGATATATGCGACGTCGTGTCGCGTGGTGCTGGTCCAACCGGCTTTGGACCACAAGCGGAACCCTTCCGCGCCCTGGAGTGCCATGCCGGTGAAGCCTCGTCCCTGATTATCGGGATCGTCGCTCTTACCGGAGTATTCTCGTCTCAGCAGGTCCATCATGGCTCTGGTACGCGTGGCGTTTGCAGCTTTGCCCGTGACGATCTCCATCATCAAACGAGCCGTGGCGTCGGTGGTCAGTTTGTTCCGGTTCTCGCCGTTGGGCCCTCGTGAGACGCGTTCGCGCCCGTAAGCGTCTTCGCAAAACGTCTTCTGATTGACGTTGATGTTGGTGTAACCGAGTGATGAGAAGTAACGGTTGAAGGCGTTGCGTTGATATTGCCACGCTTCCATCTCTTTCGGTGGCAGTTCGTAACCGGAAGTCGTGTGCGTCAGCACGTCGACGACGTATTGGGTAGCTTCGTTTGAAGAATCGACGATCATGTCTTTCAGAGCGCGATTCAGCTCCGGTGTTAGCTCGACCTTCTTGTCTTCAAGCCAGCGATGAGCGGCGACGAGGTAGAAAAGTTTAACAACGCTTGCGGGATAGACTCGCTCGTTGCCGCGGAAGCTTACGGTGACAGGACGCATCGGATCGCGCAAATTGATCAGCGTGATCGAGAGTTGATCCTGCTGCAGCTTGTTATCCGCAAAGCGCTCGAGAGTTGTCTTCGCAGCGCGATCGACGAGATCTTGTAACGACGTTTGTTGAGCAGAGGCGGTGGCAGAGATCGCCATGAGAACAACGAGAATTCTTATCATCATGTTTCTGTATAACACAGATTACACAGAACAGACGGATTTTGTTATAAGCATTGCGTGCAGAACCAACCTGAGGCGGACCTGGTCCGTGGCATACGTCGCTGGGACCTGGTCGCGATTTGCATCAACGGCATTATCGGCGCCGGCATTTTTGGTCTTCCTTCCAGAGTCTACGGGTTAATCGGCACTTACAGCCTCATCGCCTTCGTGGCCTGCGCGCTGGTGGTGGCGCTCATCATACTCTGCTTTGCGGAGGTCAGCAGTCGCTTCGAGGAAACTGGTGGTCCATATCTCTACGCGCGCGAAGCGTTTCAACCTGCGGTCGCGTTCGAGATCGGGTGGTTGATCTGGCTGGCTCGAGTCACGGCCTTCGCCGCGAATTGTAATCTGCTGATCAACTACCTGGGTTTCTTCTGGTTATCCGCGACAACGCCGCTCTGGCGCGCTTTAGTAATCATCCTCGTCGTCACAGTGCTCGCGATTATCAACCTGCTCGGCATCAGACAAGCAGCGATCGTCAGCAACGCGTTCACGATCGGGAAACTTGTGCCAATCATATTGTTCATTGCGGCCGGACTGTTTTTTCTGAATCCCCAGGCGTATGAACTCGGTGCAACGCCCAGCACGGGAGACTTTTCAAAATCAGTGTTGCTGCTGGTCTATGCGTTTACCGGGTTTGAGATGGCGACGATACCGGCGGGCGAAGTGCGCGACCCGCAGCGTAACCTGCCCCGAGCGCTGTTGATTGCGATTGTGGTTGTGGCAACGCTTTACATCTTGATTCAGGTTGTGTGTGTCGGAACGCTGCCGGGATTGGCGCAATCTCAGAAGCCTCTGGCTGATGCTGGTTCGCAGTTTCTGGGCGCAGCGGGCGGTGCAATCATCTCGGCGGGAGCGATTATTTCCATCAGCGGGAATCTGAATATTCTATTGTTGTCTGGCTCGCGTTTGCCGTTTGCGATGGCAGAGCAGAAGCAACTGCCCGACGTGGTCGGCAAGATACATGGAAGGTTCTTCACACCTTACATATCGATCTTGATCACGGCTGGATTGATGCTCTTTCTGACTTTGAAGAGCTCGTTCCTGGAAGCGTTGACCATCAGCACGATCGCGCGGCTCGTAACTTACGGAGCGACATGTCTGGCGCTGCCGGTGTTTCGCACGAGAAGAGAAACTCAGCCCGCGTTGTTCCGACTGCCGGGCGGGACGGTGATCGCGATTCTGTCGTTGTTATTGATCGTCTGGTTGTTGCTCAACAGCACTCTCAAAGAGGCATGGGCCGCCACAGTCGCCGCCGCTGTGGGATTGGCGATCTATCTCGCTTATTGGCTCTACTCGCATCGTAAAGTGAGTTAAACTAACGCCAGTCTTGGCGTGGATAATCTAATAGACAATTTGAGCGCGATCGTGGGGCCTGAGTACGTTCTCTGCAAACCCGACGAACTACTCGTCTACGAATGCGACGGCCTGCCGCAACACAAACATGTCCCGCGTGCGGTCGTCTTCCCTTCTTCAACCGAAGAGACAGCCGCGATCATGCGCGAGCTCGCGCGCGCTAACGTTCCCTTCACGCCTCGTGGCGCCGGCACCGGCCTCTCCGGCGGAGCGCTGGCACTTAACTCAGGTGTCGTGATCGAGATGGCGCGCATGCGCAAGATTTTGCACATCGACGTCGAGAACCGTTTGGCCGTGGTCCAACCGGGCGTTGTTAACCTGCACGTGTCGCGCGCGGTGGCGCCGTTTGGTTTGTACTACGTTCCGGATCCCTCGAGCCAGCCGACTTGCACGATCGGCGGCAACATCGCCGAGAGCGCGGGAGGCATTCATTGCCTGAAATACGGAACGACAACGGACCACGTGCTCGGCTGTCGCGTCGTACTCGCCGGCGGAGAGATCGTCGATCTCAACATTGATGCGCCAGGTTACGACCTGCTCGGAACGTTCATCGGCTCGGAAGGGACTTTCGGTATCGCGACGGAGGCGACACTGAAGTTGGCCCAGGCGCCACCGGCAGTGCGCACGCTGCTTGCGGAGTTTGGTGAAGTCAACGATGCGAGTCACGCTGTTTCCGCAATCATCGCCGCCGGCGTGATGCCCGCCGCGCTCGAGATGATGGACCGCGAGATCATCCGCGCGGTCGAAGCAAGTGTCTTCGCCGCGGGACTGCCACCGGATGCAGGCGCAGCGTTGCTGATCGAACTGGACGGCATCGAAGCGGGTCTCGACGATGAAGCGCAAAAAGTGACGAGTATCTGTATGGAGTACGGCGCGCGCAACTGTCGTTACGCGCGCGACGAAGCCGAGCGAAAGAAACTGTGGGCCGCGCGCAAAGGCGCCTTCGGAGCGATCGGCCGTATCACGCCTGATTCGATGATCCAGGATGCAGTCGTGCCACGTTCGCGTCTGCCCGAAGTGCTCGGCGCTGCTTATGACATCGCGGCGAGATATCAACTGCGAATAGCCAACGTATTTCATGCCGGCGACGGCAATTTGCACCCGCTAATCTGCTTTGATTCGCGTTCGCCCGAACAGGTGATGCGCGTGAAAGAGGCGGGACGCGAGTTGATGGAAGTCTGCGTTCGAGCGGGCGGCACGATCACTGGTGAGCATGGCGTCGGTTTGGACAAGCGCGAGTTGTTGCCGCTTGTGTTTTCAGATGCGGATATGAATGCAATGTTGCGTGTGCGTGCGGCTTTCGATCCGCTTGGGCTTTGTAATCCGGGAAAGATCGTGCCAATGCTGCGCGGTTGTGGTGAAGCGAAGGCGGTGGCCTCGGATAATGGATCCACGACGCAGGCTGTTCGCCCGCCAATT
>JAICQI010000365.1 GCA_025937955.1 Pyrinomonadaceae bacterium | reverse complement strand
CGGCTTCCACTGGGAGAACGGCGGATAGTTCGAAACAAAGTAATTCCCTACTTCAGTTCTGGTTTGGGCGATGTCTACCGTCATTGAACCAGTCAAATTAGCATCAATGCTACGCGCTGAGCAATTAGGGCCGCGGATGACGACGAATGCAGGGCCGCGGATTTACTACGCAGGGGCCGTGAACTAGGTTGCGCTCACGTGATGGAGCGTTGTATAGAGATTCGATGCCCCCTCAATCTGGATTCACTTTTTCGCAGACCCGCCACTACTTACCGTACCTTCTGCTAATCCTGATCTTTGTGGGCGGGGTTTGGCTGGTCCTGACCGCGGGAGCGGGGCTACAGCCTGCTTCAGTTGCCACCCCGCAACCGAACCCGCCGGCCTCATCAACCGGAGTACTTTGGGAAAACTTCAGAACCCCGCTCAGCATTCTGTTGGTGCAGATCATCGTCATTTTGATCATGGCGGGTCTGTTTCGCAGGCTGTTTCGCCGTATACATCAACCACCCGTGATGGGCGAAATGATCGCGGGTATCGTGATGGGCCCGTCAGTGCTGGGACTGATTTACCCGCAGGCGCTCGGCTTCCTCTTTCCGGCATCGTCATTGGGAACACTCCAACTGTTGAGTCAAATCGGCGTCGTGCTCTTCATGTTCATCGTCGGCATGGAGGTGAATGTACAGCAGCTACGAGAAAAAGGATCGGCAGCGGTGATGATCAGTCACGCCAGCATCATCATTCCTTTTCTACTCGGCACGGCGCTTTCACTTTTTCTTTACCAAGGGTTGGCTCCGGCAGGAACCTCTTTTAACGCATTTGCGTTATTCATCGGGGTTGCGATGAGCATCACCGCCTTTCCGGTGCTGGCCCGAATCTTGGAAGACCGCGGGCTAACGCAAACCCAACTCGGATCGATCGCTATTACCTGTGCCGCCGTTGACGATGTCACTGCCTGGTGCATCCTGGCCCTCGTAATAGCGCTGGTGAAATCGACAGGAATAGCGTCGGCCGGAATTACCGTTGGATTAACACTCGTGTTTGCAGCGGCAATGGTTTTCGTAGTGCGGCCGCAACTGGCTCGCGTGATCAAGGAGCCGGATTCGCAACTCCATCGCCGGCGACTGGTCCCGATTATCCTGGCTTTTGTTCTGGCTTGCGCGCTGACGACGGAGATCATCGGCATTCATGCTCTGTTCGGCGCTTTCCTGGCCGGCGTGGTGATGCCGCCTTCAACAGAATTTCGGATCTTTCTCAAGGACAAGCTGGAGGCGTTTGGTTCTTATGCACTGCTGCCGCTCTTTTTTGCGTTCACGGGACTGCGCACGCAGATAGGTCTGCTGAATGATCTCGAAGGATGGCTGTTGTGCGCGGTCATCATTCTCGTCGCCATCGCGGGCAAGCTCGGCGGCAGCATGCTGATGAGTCGTTGGACGGGCATGAGCTGGACGCAATCGTTCTCGATCGGCGTGCTGATGAACACGCGAGGATTAGTTGAACTGGTTGTGCTCAATATCGGGTATGATCTTGGTATCCTGTCCGGACGAATCTTCGCAATGATGGTGTTGATGGCACTCGTAACAACATTCATGACCGGACCGTTGCTGAGTCTTGTGAGGAAATGAAAGGAGATCGAAGATGGGAAGAAAGACATTGTTAATGGGTGCCGCGATCCTGGCACTGTCGGTGCTCGCCGTCGCGGCAACGAAACCAAATTTCAGTGGCACCTGGAAGCTGGATGGACAGCGTAGCTACGGTATTCCACAGAACATGAGTCAAATCCTCACCATCACGCAGAAAGACGATCGGATCGAGCTGGAAACTAAGATCATTCAACCCAACAATGAACGCACGGTGAAAGATACTTATGTGCTCGATGGCAAGGAGTATGACTTCACGCTTACGGTACCTCCGAACCAACCACCAGCCACGGGCAAACGAACATCCATGTGGCTGCCTGGGGACAGGGGCATTCAGGTTACTGACGTGACGACAGCGGAAACACCAAAAGGTCCCGTCAAAACGCAGACAGTGCGGAAGTGGACCATCTCAAGCGGTGAGTTGGTTGTCGATATGTACATCGATAATCCGAATGGTTCATTCGAAGCTAAGCGGATCTTCACAAAGCAGTAACCACGGATAACACGGAAATTAAATACAGATCAGCGCTGATCTGTATTTAAATCCGTTTCATCTGCGGTCGGAGATGTCGTACGCAGCCATCTCGGTCGAGTTGCGCACCAGCAATCGCCCACTCGCAATCGCCGGATAATTCCACGTCTGACCTTTCAGTGCTTCGA
The DNA here is from genome assembly GCA_025937955.1 of Pyrinomonadaceae bacterium. Classification (GTDB taxonomy): domain Bacteria; phylum Acidobacteriota; class Blastocatellia; order Pyrinomonadales; family Pyrinomonadaceae; genus PSRF01. The sequence goes on along the minus strand of JAICQI010000365.1, from coordinate 3,952 downwards.
AGCGCGCGACCTCGGTGTAGGCATCGGGTGAGGCTTTTACCAGCGCGACTTCACCTTTGTCGCTGGTCACGATCAAGTGGTTTCCGGCAAGAATGAGCTGACCGTAACCATAGCGACCGTCTTTCCATTTACGCTCGCCCGTGTTCACATCCAAACAAACAAGAATGCCTTCGTCGAGACCGTAAACGTAACCGTTATGAAGAACGGAGCTATTAAACTTGTTCTTCATATTCTTGTTTTCCCAGATAGTTGATGCGGTGAAACTGTCGCCGCCGCCTTTTAACTCAACCAGCGCGGCGCCCTTTCCATAACCTGACGAAATAAAGAACCGGTTGCGATCGACAACGATCGGCTGCGAGACGTTGATACCCATATCCGTCTCCCAAGGATGACTCCAAAGCAACTTGCCATTCTCCGGCGCCAGGCCAACCACACGGTTTGAGCTCACGACGACGATCTGGCGGCGTCCTGCAAGCTCGACAAGCATCGGTGACACGTAGGCTTGAGTGTCGTTGAGCGCTTTCCAAACCGGAGCGCCGGTCATCTTGTTGTAAGCAACAACGGATTTACCATTGGTGCCGCCGGGCAAGACAACGACTTTGTCGTCAACAATGAGTGGCGACGCAGACTGCGCCCATTGCAAGTTACCTGCCTGGTTCTCAGTTAGAATATTCTTGCCCCAGATCACTGAACCGTTGCTGGCATCCAGGCATCGCAATTCGCCGGTTGCGCCAAGGGCATAAATGCGGCCCTGGTCCCACGTCGGCGTCGCGCGCGGGCCATCGCCGGTCGAGTCGGTGTACTCGGCGTTCCATTTTTGCGTCCAGAGTTCGCGGCCGTTGTTGATATCGTAAGCGGCGACGACTTCCTGACTTCTTCGTTGCTCGATCGTGTAAGCCTTGCCGTCTGCCACAACGAATGAAGCATGCCCGACACCCACCGGTTGTTTCCAAAGTACAGGCAGGCCGCTGGCGGGCCAGCTGGTCGTGACGCCGGCTTCGTCGTACTTGCCGTCGCGTCGCGGTCCGCGGAAGTTGGTCCAGTAATTTCGCGAGGGGGCAGTGGCAGTATCAGCGGCTTGTCCGGGCGAAGGGGACACGCTGGCTGTTGGGCTTGGGCTTGGAGTTGCCGTCACGCTTGGCGCCGGCTGTGCAGCCTGTTCCTGGCGTTGTTTCTCAAGCTGCGCGTAATGCGCTTCGTTCGATCCCTTGCTGCATGCTCCGCAGAAGAGCAGCGACAAAACGAGTAGTCGTTTAATCATAAATCCGTCCTTAATCCGTCTAATCCGTGTTACCGGATTAGACGGATGTTAACGGATTTATGTTCCAATGCAATAGAGATTCTTTTCGCCGCGGATGAAGATGCGACCATCTGCAATCGCGGGTGAAGCGTACACCGGCTCGCCGACCGAATTGGTACCGAGAATCTCGTGCTTCGGCCCGGCTTTCACCATAAACGTGTCGCCGTCTTCACTGGTCATCAGAATCTTGCCCTCATACGCCACCGGCGAGGCAGTAAACGTGGCCGGAATCGGAACTCGCCCTCCTTCGTACTTTACTTGACCAGTCTTCGCATCGATGCATGTGAGAATGCCGCGATCTGTCGTCAGGTAAAGGTAGTCGCCGTACAGGATCGGCGACGGCACGTAAGCAGTGCCTTTCTCGTATTTCCAAAGCACGTTTGGAGTGCCGGTGAGATCTCCATTTTGTCCCAACCGGACCGCGAACGCGATCTTCGCCGGGTAACCGGCGGACAAATATGCCATCTCGTTGTTGGCAACGGGCGAAGGAATCGAATTACTCTCGAGGCCTTTATGCCGCCACAGCTCCTTACCGGTAGCAGGATCGTAAGCGATGATCGCCTCTGTGCCGGCGGTGATCAATTCAGCACGCGACGAGGTACGAACCAACATCGGTGTGGACCAACTCACCTGAATCTTGCGCGGCACTCTCCAGACTTCTTTCCCCGTCTTCTTATCAAGCGCAACAATGAAAGATGCGACGCCATTGTCTTCATCACACTGGAGAATCACCAGATTTTCGTACAGGATCGGAGACGTTGCTGTTCCCAGGCCGAGCGTGGCGATGTTTCCGACTTGCGCCTTCCACGCCAGCTTGCCTTTGAAATCGTAGGCATACATACCTTCCGTACCGAAGTAAGCGTAGACCAGCTTACCGTCCGTGGCCGGTGTCGAAGCCGCGTAAGAACTCTTGCGGTGGCGATCGTCGTAAGGCGTGCCTTCCCATGCTGTCGCCTGCCAGAGGATCTTGCCGGTGTCGCGATCGAGGCACAAAACCTTGAAGGTGTGCTTGCGATTAGCGCCGATGGCGTCAGGGTGAACAAAATCTTTGTTGTCAAAGAGGTGCTTGGCCGCTTTCGCTCCCGGAACCTCCGCGCCTTCGACGGCAGTCGTCAGGAACACTCTGTTTCCCCAGACGATTGGCGACGAATGCGAGCGACCATCGATCGCGGTCTTCCACTTGATGTTCTTGTCCGGAGCCCATTCAGACGGGAGGTTTTTCTCGTTTGAAATACCGGAGCCGTCGGGTCCTCGCCATTGCGGCCAGTTCCCTGCCGATGCCTTGCCGGCGAGAAAACTGAGACCGGCGCCTGTCAAAGCGATTACCGCTATAAGTGCAAACGTAATTCGTCGTGTTAGTTTCATTGTTTTCTATTTCCTCGATCCGCTTTTATCCGTTGAATCTGCAGCCCCGAAAGCAAACAGGTGCGAGACGGTGCGCACGATCACCATTCCATCTGAGATCGCCGGAGTTGCCATCATCACTTCGCCGACAGGGTTCTTCGACAGCAATTCGTACTTCGGTCCGGCTTTGACAACAAAGACATCGCCATCTTCACTGGCAAGATAAATCTTTCCTTCAGAAGCAACTGGCGAGGCCGTGAAGGCGCCGCCGGTTCCGCCGACACGTTCCTGGTAAACGCGTTCGCCTGTCTTGGCGTTGTAAGCGACCAACACACCCTGGTTCGAGCAGGTGTAGAGCAGGTCGCCATAGACAATCGGCGTCGGCATGTATGGACCACCGCGCTGCTTGCTCCAGGCGATGAACTCATTTGAGTCTTTGCCATCCTTGAGCGAAATGTCGCCATTCGCACCGGGCTTGATGGCGTAAATTGGCTGAATTGGCGCGTAACCACTCGTTACGTAGATCAGATCGTGAGCGATGATGGGTGTGGGGGTGGTGATTTCAGACATCGGGCCCAGGCGCCACAGTTCTTTTCCAGTTGCCGGGTCGTAACCGCGGATTGCTTTTGGCCCGCTGGTGATTAACTCAACACGGTGCTTGCCTTCGTAGACGGTTGGCGAGCTCCACGCAGGGATCTCCTCGCGTGGCGTTTTCCACAATTCTTTTCCGGTCTTCAGGTCGTAGGCGGCAATGAACGAATTCTTTTGAATGTCGGCCTGCACGATCACCATGTTCTTGTAGATGATTGGCGAGCTGCCGTATTCCCATTGGTAATCCGGATCGTAGAACCAGCCGGCATCAAGCACGCCGAGGTCCTGTTTCCATTTGAGCTTTCCGTTCAGGTCGTATGCGTAGAGGCCATGCGAGCCGAAATTTACGACTAAATACTTTCCGTCGGTAACAGGAGTCGAATCAGCGTGTGTCGACTTGGGATGCCGCTTCACTTTGGGCATGCCGTCAAAAGCGACGCGCTCCCAGAGGATCTTTCCGGTGGCTTTGTCGAGGGCGTAGACCTTCCAGGTGTGTTTCGGATCGTCTTTGACCGGAGCGACGTCGCCGTAAAGTCCGAATCGCGTTTCATCTTTTGCGCCGCTGGTGACGGCGCTAACGACGAAAACCTTGTCGCCCCAGACTACCGGACTCGCGTGCGACAACCCTGGAATCGGAGTTTTCCAACGCACGTTGACCGACTTTGACGCGTCCCACGCCACGGGCCGTGCGGGTCCTTCGACGACGCCACTCGCGCT
>JAICQI010000299.1 GCA_025937955.1 Pyrinomonadaceae bacterium | reverse complement strand
GCCGCGCCGACGATGCCCCAAACCAGTATCAGCTCAATGGATGTCAATGACTGACCATTTATCCGTTCACTGAGTGTCTGCGTGCTCAACACGTCAACGTCCTGGCGTAACTGAATCAGGATCATCAAGCCCATCGAGATCAGCGAGACGACTGCCGCCGCCTGCTGCACGCGACGCGGCAGGTTGATGTCGATCTCGCTCGCAAGACTCGGATTCAGCCGCGGGAGAAACAGAAATACTAAGCTATGGATGAAATAAAGCACGACCAGCGCAAACACTGCAACGTTCAACGCGAGTGCAAGCTGTCCACTGATCAGCAAAATCGCGCAACACAACAACGTCATCGTCAGAGCGCGGATCGGCGTGGCGGTGGTTTTGTTGATGAATCCGAGCCAGCGCGGCGCGAGACCGTCTTCGACAAACATGATCGCGAGTCGTGAAGGAACGAAGATCGTGCCGTTGAGCGCAGTCATGATCGCGGCGATCGCGCCGATGGTGACAAAGATCGCCGCGCCCGCGGGCAGATAGCTCGAAGCCACCGCAGCCATCGGCGCGCTGCTCTCTTGCAGGCGTCCGCCCGGTAACACGCCGAAGGAAACGATCGAAGTGAAAACGTAGAATAACGCCGTGACCGTGATTCCTTTCAGCAAGACTTTCGGCAGACGACGCGTGCTGTCTTTCACTTCACCGGCCGTTTGCGCGATCGACTCGAAGCCGGCGTAAGCAAAAAACAACGGCAACAGGCTCGCGCCGAAACCACTCACGCCGTGCGTGAAGAACGGCACGTAGTTAGAGCTCCGCAGCATGAACAGACCCGGAACGATCAGCACCAGCAGCGCCAGGCACTTCAGCGCCGACATCAATACCTGGAAACGACCGAACCAGCGTATGCCGATGACGTGAATCAAATAAAAAACCACCAGAGCAGCCAACGCTAACGGGAGGCGAAATCGCTGTGCGTCGATGCGATTGCCGCTCAACGCAATCAGATATCCAGCCATGGCGTTGGCGAGGTAAGCGCCCGCGCCGATGTACGAAATGATCTTCAGCCACGCGCCAACGTACGCGAGACGAAGGCCTTTCAGGGTCCGTGAGATGTGTAGATACTCGCCGCCCGGCTCGCGGCCGAGTGGCGTCGAAAGGTACGCGGCGTAAGGAATCGAAGTCGCGAGAATTGCGGGCGTGAGGACCAAATAACCGAGAATCACGCTTGGACCAGTCAGCGCCCACGCCTGGCTCGTGACCTGAAAAATTCCCGCGCCGATAAGAATACCAATCAGTGCGGCATAAGATTCGAGCGTGCCGAGATCGCGCCGCAGGCGCGAAGATAAATCTGGAGCAGGATTTTGCATGATCAGGTATTAGCCGCAGATGAACGCAGAAGAACGCAGATCAGCGTTTATCCGCGTTCATCTGCGGCCTAAATTCTGTTCATCAGCTCATTCGACGGCAACGTTGGGTCGAGCACTTTGTGCGCGCTCTCGACGCCCGCGACCGGTAGTTTCGACGAGTCGATCAAACCGAGCTGCGCAAGCACCGAGGCCTGGTCCCAGTAAATGTGTTCGTGCGCGAGTTTGCCCTCGCGGAAGTGAACGATCACGACCAACGCAACCTTGACATGTTTGCCCGTCGGCTCAACTTCCGGCAACATCCAATCCATCTTGCTCGTGTGCGTAAACTCGAAAACCATCTCGTCAACGATGCGATCGACACCGATCGTGCGCGACACCGGCGTCATCGCCGTGTCGGGCGGCATCTGCGGGATGAATCGCTGCGAATAAAACTCCCGCAGCTCCGCATGGCCCACGCCACCAGTCATCACGGGCACGTGATTCACGTAAGAATCCACAACCATCGTTTCGAGCGTGTCGTCAGTGTTGCGCGTGGCGAATTCGTATTTCACGTGATCGTCCCAACGCGCGGATAGAGTCTGTTGCGCAGTAGCCATGCCCGCGCCGGCAAGGTTATGCACGAAGAATTCAAGAGTGCGCAGATTCGCGAGCTCGGCGGCGGCAGCGTCGTAGTGCTCGCCTCCAGGTCGCCCGAACGCGTGGTCCATACCTTCGTAGTCGTGAATCGTGACCAGCGGATTACCAGCGAGCGCCGCGTGGATCTGTGTCTGCGCGTCTGGCGGGCAAAACTTGTCGTTCTTAGCGATGTGCAGGAGCAACGGACCGCTCAGGTTCTCCGCTTCATCCAAACTCTTTTCGATACTGACGCCGTAATACCCAACAGCGCAATCAGGCTTGAAGCGCGCGGACAACAGGTACGCGAGATTCCCACCCATGCAAAAACCCACCGCACCGACGCGGCCGTTGCACAAACTGCTGCGACGTAGAAACTCGACCGCTGCGGCCGAGTCTTCCACGGCCTTGTCTTCGTCAATCGCCTGGTAAAGCTCGATCGCTCGGTTCCAGTCGTCGCCTTTGTCGGTGAGCTCGAGGCCGGGTTCGATGCGCCAAAAAAGATCTGGACACAGGGCGACGAATCCATGCGACGCGTACCAATCAGCCACGCTACGCATGTAATGATTCACGCCGAAGATCTCCTGGAGGACGACAATCCCTGGACCATAACCGCTCGCGGGTATGGCAAGGTAGCCGTCGAACTCGCGTCCGTCGAAGGATTTTATTGTGGCCATGATTAATAATAACCACAGATTTAATCTGTGGCCCAATTTTCTTGAACCCACTCCTTGCCCGCATTACAAACGCGCAGGAAGTTGCACATGCGGCAGTGAGGCGCCGTCTTGACCGGAAAGAGCGCCGGGTCAGCGGAAAAGATCGTGCGCTGCATTCCGAGATCTACCGCCTGCTCGACGCGTAACGGTTCGAGCAGCTCATCCGACAAATGCACTTCGACGTTCGGATCGAGAAAGTGCAGCGTGACGCGAATCTTCGCGTGCGCGAGCGATGGCAACAGCTCGCGCACTGCCAGCGCATACGCTTGCATCTGCAACTGATAATCTTCCGCGGCAATCTTGAGCGCATCTTCAAGCGACGGGTGCCGGTTGACTGGTTTCGGCGGCGGCGCTTCTTCGAAGTCGAAAGCGAACTGACCGCCTTTCGGCGCGCGAATGCGCGGCGGCTGTGGTTCGTGCGGCACGTCCGACTTCTCGTAAGCGATGCGGTTTGTCTTGAAGTCGATGATCTCGATTTCCGGTTCGCCTGTCGCTGAATGTGTGATCAGAAGTTTGTCGATGATGCCAAAAAGTATTCCTAATGGTCTGCGCAGACGAAACCCGAGCTCACTCCAAAGACCATCGGCTCCGGCGGGCCGCGGTGAGTTTTGCTCGAGGATCTTCGGAGCAGCTTCGACGCGCTTGAAGACGTCGCTGGCGAGATAATTCCGCGCCAGCCGCAGCAACTCTTTCAGCGCGGCTTCACGATCGATCTCGACGAAGCGATCCGAAAGCTGTGCCTGGCGCAGTCTGACGACTTCGTCGAAACTCTGCCGCAGACATTCCTCGGCGCTTTGGTCGGCGGTGTAGCGTTCACAGAAACGATGAATGACCGAGCCTTTCAAAGTGGCGGTCAGATTAGCCGGCGGCTCGGGGGCTTCGGCGTTGTTCCAGATCGCCATTTGCTCCGCAGAAGGCAGTTGCAACACGCGATCGAAGTAATACTGCCGCGGGCAGCGTTGGTAGTTGATCAAGTGCGTGACGCTGAAGCGGTGAATCGCGTCGCCGCTCTGCGGGCCAAAGGGACGGATGAGCGGAAAAGCTTCGTTCAGCGAGTCGGCCGAGTGCATCGGCTTCTGCAACGGTTCGTCCGGCGCAGGTTCAAACTCTTCGGGCTCTTCAGCGAGATTGACGGTGAGTTGCAGTTGCACATCATCATCTAGTTCAACCACGCCGCTCGTACGCCGGTCGCCCAAATCGAGCGACTGCCAGATCCACTTCAGCCACGAGTCGTTCTTGCTACCAAGGGTCGCGATTTCTTCAGTAACTCCTGACAGTATCAAACGATCTTCAGCGCGCGACGCGGCCACGTAGAGCAAACGCATGCTCTCGAACTGTTCGCGCCATGCGTGTCGTTTCTCGAAATTGGTGTAGGTGCAACCCGCAACAAGATTGCCGCGGCCGTCGGGAACCTTAAGGGTCAAACCCTGGTGGCGATCGAGCAGAAACCAGTTATCTGTGGCGACGCGTGACAGGCGCTGAAGATCGGGAATTACGACGATGGGGAACTCCAAACCCTTTGCCTGGTGAATCGTCATCAATCGCACCGCGTCCGCCGCCTGATCGATCTGTCCTTCACTCTCGCGACTGCCGATCGCTTCAAAATCCTCGACGTAGCGCACAAAGTCGCGAATCAGATGTGTGCCCGAGCTCTCAAAACGTGCCGCCAACGTAAACAGTCGCTCGACGTTTGCGAGACGTTGCGCGCCATCAAAATTAGCTGCAACAACAGTCATGTACTCAGATTCGGCGACGGCGTAACGAAGCAGATCCTGTATCGGATAGTGGTGCCTGCGATCGACCAGTTCGCTGATCAACTTCCAAGCGCGATCGAGAAGCTTATGCTCTTCGTCACTAATGAATGCAATTTCCGCGTGATGGCGCAACGCTGTGTAAAGGTTGCGTGTCGCCGAAAAGCCGCGCACCGGATCAGTGGTGTCAACTTCATCCAGTGTCGGCGCGGATCGCAATGCAAGTAAGGCATTGTCTGACAGACCACAGATCGGGGAGCGAAGCACTGCCGCGAGCGCGATCTCGTCAGTCTTGTTGTCGAGAAAGCGCAGCAGTTGAATCAGGTCGGTGATCTCTTCGCGTTCGTAGAACCCACGTCCGAGCACCGTTTGATAAGGAATGTTCGCGCGACGAAACACTGACTCATAAATCTGCACCTGCGTCATTGCGCGAAACAGCAACGCGATGTCCCCATATTTGACCCGGGGTCCAACTGTAGGGGCGGCACTCTGTGGCCGCCCGTTCTTCGTCAAGGGTTCCCTGGTAAGCGCGATGATGCGTCGCGCAACTTGCTGCGCATCGAGCACGCGTGAATCCTGTTCAGCGCGCGGGTCGTCTTCAAGCGAGGGCTTGGTGGTGACCAGCATTTCAACCAGCGGGCCCTCGTCGCGCAGCTCGCGTTTCGGCTCGCTCTTCTCATGCTTCACATACCCTAACTGGTCCAGGTTCTTATATTCGCTCGCCGGCACGTCGTCAGGCACCTGGAACAACCGCGCGAAGAGATGATTGAAGAACGCGATCAGCGGCGGCTGGCTGCGGAAGTTCAACTGCAGTGGTTTTTCTTCGCCGCCTGCCGCAAGCAACGTCGCGGACATCTCGCGAAACACGTCGACGTCCGCGCCGCGAAATCCGTAGATCGACTGTTTGCGATCACCAACGATAAAAAGATTCGCCGGTCGTCGTCCTTTTGCTAACGCGAGCCTCTCGAGCAGCACGCGCTGCACGGCGTTCGTGTCCTGAAACTCATCGACGAGAAAAAAGCGGTAGCGTTCTGAAGTGCGCGCGATGACTTCCGGTCGTTCCAACAACGAGAGTGTTCGCAGCTCGAGGTCGTCAAAATCGAGAGCCGAGATCTTCTGTTTCTCTTCGTTGAGTCGCTGGTCGACGCGCAACAGCAGGTTCACCATTTCCAACGCGTATTGCCGCGCAAACAGGTCAAGGCAAACTTGAGGCACACGTCCCTGAAGCTCTTTGCCCCAAACGAGATCGTCCAATGCTTTCACGTGATCGGCGACAGGCGGACGCGCCTGCGGGCGGTGGGCGCGAAAATTTTCTACCAGGCGGCAGTAATCGGCGAGCGTTTCCTGCGAAGGAATCGCTTTTAGTAACTTTTGCGCCTCCGTCCATGCTGCCAGCACTTCGGCCTGGTTGGTCATCGAGGCTTTCGTCGTCCGGCGCACACCGAGAAATTCTTCGATGGTGCGCTCGAGCTCTTCGAGCGCGCGGGCGTGATCTTCTTCGGTTGCGTGAACGTTCCCGGTGGCGAGCGCGAGGTCTTCGAGGGAGAGGCCCTGGCCGCGAGCTGCGCGATAAAGTTGGGCCAACGCTGCTGCCAGCCTGCTGCGGCCAACGCCGAGCGTCAAACGCGAGATCTCGATGTGGCCGTTGCTGATGAACTCAGAAAGAACTTCTTCAACGATCAATTCGAGCATCATCGCCGCGCGATGTTCGTCAAGCAGCAGAAACTGCGGATCGACGCGCGCTTCAATCGGAAACTCACGCAACATGCGCGCGCAGAATCCATGAATCGTCGTGATCACCGCGCCGTCAAGCGTGCGTTTGTAGTTGAGCCAGCGGCGTCGCTCTTCTTCGTTGGCGATGCGCAGCATCTGGTTGAGCTCGCTGCGCAAGCGCTCGTGCATTTCGTTCGCGGCTCGGTTGGTGAACGTGATCGCGACGATCTGATCGATCGAGAGACTGTGTTCGCGGAGAATGTGGAGGTAGCGCTCGACGAGAACTGTAGTCTTGCCAGACCCGGGCCCCGCCGTGACGGAGACGTGTTTATCGATCTCGTATGCGGCCGCTGCCTGTTCTGGTAGAAGTATTTTAGCCACGGATTTACACGGATTTTTTTCGATCGATCCGATCGCGATCGTAGCGGCACACGGATGGGTAGTCGCAGAAGCGACACGTCTTCTGGCGCTCCGAAGGATCGACGTCGAATCGTCCGGCACGCATGCCGTCGAGAAAATCCCAGACGCGTGCAACCACCTCATTGCGTATCCGTTGCCAGTCTTCGTCCGTGAAGACAGAATTCTTCGCGCGCAGACGCAGGTAGTCCAACTGGCTCGCGCGGTAGAGACCTTTGTTGCGCCGGTCCTGCGCGCCGCGAATCACGTAGTAACCGCCACCCGCGATCGGATGATCGGGCAGAATCAATCTCTCCAAAGCTTCGAGATAAATCGGAAGTTGCAGGCTTCGTCCGGAAGTGATGTCGCTGCGACTGGCTCCGGTTGAGAGTTTGTAATCGTAAGCGACAACCGTGTCGTCGCGCGCAACGTCGACGCGATCGATCTGCCCGCTGATCTTGATCGACTCTTCGCCGACAAATGTTTTGCGAGTCAACTCCAGTGGTTCCTCTTTCGAATCCGGGTCCTTCGCCGCGGATCTCATCCCACCGAACGCGACTTCGAAATAAGTG
>JAICQI010000481.1 GCA_025937955.1 Pyrinomonadaceae bacterium | reverse complement strand
GGGACGACGAATCGCACGCACCTGGAAGATTACCGGCGTGCTATTGGTCCGAATACACGTTTGATCATGCGTGTTCATCCGTCGAACTATCGAGTTGTTGGATTTGCGAGCTCGCCGGCGTTGGCGGAGCTGGCGAGTCTGGCGCGCGAAAGCGGGCTGCCGCTTTATGAGGATGCGGGATCAGGGCAGTTGAGCGATCTTAGACAATACGGCGTTGTTGATGAGCCCTTCGCGCGCGAGATCGTTGAAAGTGGTGTTGATGTTGTTTCGTTTAGTGGTGACAAGCTGCTGGGGTCGGTGCAGGCGGGGTTGATCGTAGGCAAGCAGGCGATCGTTTCGCGACTGCGAAAGCATCCGCTTTATCGTGCGTTGCGCAGTGACAAGATCAGGTTGGCAGCGTTGGAGGCGACGCTGGTTTCGCATCAGAAAGAGGTGGCCGATGCGGAGGTGCCGGTGATTCAAATGCTGTCGCTCACCGCTCAGGAAGTCGAGCAGCGCGCCAGAAGCGTTATCGAAGGCCTGGAGAGCGCGGTTAAGTTCGAACTGATCGCAGGCGAGTCGACACTTGGCGGCGGCGCCGGTCCGACATCGAACGTCCCAACAACCCTCATCGCCATCACTCATCTAGAAAAATCAGCCCAGGCACTCGAGCACCGGCTTCGCACCTCCACCCCTCCAATCATCAGCCGCATCTCCGAAGGCAAAGTACTACTCGACCTCCGCACCGTCTTCCCAGACCAATTCACCGCCCTCCACGCCGCTCTGAAAAATCTGTAGGGGCGGCCCTCCGTGGCCGCCCGTGTTTCCACCACGATTTCCACCGCCGCCGGGCGGCCACCGAGTGCCGCCCCTACAACTAATTCTAGATTTAACAATGATTAGCATTGTATAATAGGGCGGGCTTTCTTGGCCCCTCGAGTACACCCGCTGACTCATCTCGCCTTGATTACAATAAGACCTCTAATCTCTTATCTCTCTGCTACCGGTATTGGCATCGTGGCCGGTCTAATCGGCTATGCAGTTTTTACGATGAACGAGCCGTTTGCAGCCGCTGCCCTGGTCGTTTACGCGCTCGCCGTTAGTCTCACCATGAACCGCTTTGGCCTGCGGCAGTGCTGGCGTTGGCTCTTCGTCAGCGCTGTGGTCGTGGCCGGAATCGGCGTTGTTGGCTTTCAAGTCTTCGGTGTGGATCTTCTGCCGGTCCCATTGCTGTTCAGTGGTGGAGTCTCGTTGCTGCTCATCCAGATCAACCGCCTCTGGTCTCTCGATCGACAACTGACTCGCAGGCTCTTCAACGCTTCAACGCGCAACGCCGAGTCAAACGCGAAAACCCGCCTGATGAGCGGTCTAAAACTTCTGAACACAGTCCTGCCACTCAGCGAAGCAGTGGTCTTTCGCTGCGACGACTCAAACTCACTCGAAGCTGTCGCACGCTTCAAAGGCGCGGCGCCAAACGCACAAGACCCGCGGCGCAATTCGGTATGGCGTGAAGGCATCAATCTCTGCCAGCAAGCTGTAACCAGTGGAAAATTAGTTAGCCAAACAGCGACCGGCGAGAACTCATCCACAGTCGCAGTTCCACTGCTGCATGAAAGCGAGACTGCCGGTGTGTTGCTTATTCGTCTGGCTTCCGAATTCTCCGTCGACGACACGCCGTTGCTGGAAGCAGTGAGCTCTCAGTTCGCTCGCAATCTCGAGCGCGAAAGCTTTTCGAAGAGTGCGGCGCACACACAATCGCTCAGTTACTTTTCACAAAGCGGCAGCAGACGAAAGCTCGACGCGCTGAACGTGTTGAAAGCTGTAACAGTCGAGCAGCGATGTGAAGCCAGCACACTCTCTCACATCGACGATGGCGTCGCGATTGCTTATCTCGACGGCACGCTCGCGCTCGTTAATCCATCTCTGCTGAGTTTCGCTGGACTAACTTCCGAGCAGGCTGCAAAGATGGACCTCTTCGACTTGCTCCACAAATTCCGCACCGACATTTTCGACGAGCCTGAGATCGCGGTGCGACGAGTATTACAAACCGGCGTGGAATACGAAGGCGAGCTCAACTTCGAGCCAAAGAACCAGATTCTCAACCTGCGGATCTCGCTGCTGCGCGAGCGTCTGAACCAAAAAGACGAAACACCGATCGGCATTGCTATTCACGTTAAAGATCTGACGTCGACTAAAGAGTACGAGAAGCTGAAGAGCGACATGATCTCACTGATGTCGCACGAGCTACGCACGCCGCTCACGAGCATCAACGGATTTGCAGAGTTGCTGACCGCTGACCAGACGATTCCCGCGCAGGCACGGGAGTTTGTATCGATCATCGCGAACGAGTCGCAACGCATGTCGCGTATGATCAATACCTTCCTGTCCGTGACGCAGTTGCAGCGCAAAGACAAGCAGGAAGTGTTGAAAATTCCGCTGCGTCTCGACGAAGTTGTGCGCGAAACGATCGCTTCGCTACAACCAGTGGCTAAGAAGAAACGCATTCGCTTGCTCGAACAACCTGCACATCGCATTCCGCCAGTGGCCGCGGACAAGAGTCTGATCACGCAGGCAGTGAAGAACCTGGTGAACAACGCAATCAAGTACAGTCCTGAGCGTACTACCGTCACGGTTTCGACGGCGCTCGAAGCTGAAGCAGTGCGGGTTTGTGTTGAGGATCGTGGTTTCGGTATTCCTGCTGAAGCGAAAGAGCGTGTTTGGGACAAGTTCTATCGCGTCGTGCGTGAAGGACAGGAAAAAGATGAAGAGTCGACGGGCCTGGGATTATCGTTTGTGCGCGAAGTGGTCGAGCAACACGGTGGCCACGTCGAACTCGATTCAGTAGAGGGACGTGGATCGAAGTTTAGTTTCACGCTGCCGCGACTCTGATCAGAAAGTCACACAATATTGATCGTGCCGCGACAAGTCCTCGCGCCACAGATGCAACGTTTATCGTCCGAATGCAGTGTTGATTGGTAATCGATCGTTATCTCTTCGCCCGCTTCGATGTCGCGCAGGGCGATGAAGAGAATGTGATCGTAGAGGATTTGCATGAAGGCGTTTGGCGTGCAGGAGTGATTGATGTAGTGAGTGCCATTGCCGCCGCGGCTGCCGTCGAGACTCCAGCGATTGTTGACCTCACAGATGCGGAGCATTCGCCGGTGAGACCTGCGCCGGGCTTCGGCGTTTGAGATCTTCTCACCGGTGTATTCAGCTATCTTGTGTCTTTTTTTGAAAGGGACGCTGGCGAAGCAGCCCCTGCCGTGTATGGTTGAAGGCTTGATTGCTAGTCCGTGGGCCAGCTTCATTTTTACTTGAGTTTGAAGGTGCGCGCGATCAGATCGGTTTGGTTACGGATGCGACTTATCTTGTCGCGCAAGCCGGTGAAGCGCAGTGCGTAGATGGTGCGTGGGTCGGCCTGCAAGTAATAAGTGCGACCGAGCATGGGCTTGCCGGTCCTGACAAATTCGTAAGAGATCGTTACGCCATCGAGCCTGCCGTCAAAATTCTCTTCCTTACCCTCGACGAAGCCGGGCAGGAACCGCAGTCTCAGATCCTGATCGCGGCGCGCAAGTGCCGCAGGGCTGGTCCCTGCATCAACTACTTCTTTACGAATGGTGAGGAACCCATCGAGCCGATCGCCGTAAACAAATTCGGGATGTTCGTGAGCGGCATCGGGTTCGAGAATCGCTTTCCACGTTGGCGACGGAAGCTCGAAACTGTAGTCAACTTTCTCGTGTGTGTAGAGTTGTTGCGCCAGCGCGACCGGCGCCATCAATCCGATCAAAACCAGGGTAAAAGCGAGAATCCGTCGCATTAAATGCCTCCAAAAACTTGCAGGTTCAGATGCCGGCGTCCAGTGTGGTCGTTGCTCAGATAGGTCCTATAAGACCTAAGGGCCTATTAAGCCTGCGCGATCACTTTTTTCTGAATCGCTATCAGCGCTTCAATTCCGCGCGTGCCGAGCGCGACCAGCTCATCCATTTGTGCGCGGCTGAAAGGCTCACGCTCCGCTGTTCCTTGCAGCTCGATGAAACGCCCGTCGCCGGTACACACCACGTTCATATCGACTTCGGCGCGAGAATCTTCGTCGTACTTGAGATCCAATAACGGTGTGTTGCCGACAATACCTACGCTGATCGCCGCGACCTGATCCGTCACCACCGATCGTTGAATCTTGCCGGCCTTCACCAGCTGCTGGCTCGCCAAAGCTAAAGCGACGTAAGCGCCGGTGATCGCCGCGGTACGAGTTCCGCCATCAGCTTGCAGAACGTCGCAGTCGATCGTGATCGTGCGTTCGCCAAGCACCTTCATGTCTGCTACTGCACGGAGACTTCTGCCGATCAGTCGCTGTATTTCGTGAGTGCGGCCGGAAGGTCCGCCGCGGCCGGTCTCTCGCGCCGTCCGCGTTTGGGTTGCACGCGGCAACATGGAGTATTCGGCGGTCAACCAACCATGTCCCTGGTTTCGCAGGAACGGCGGCACGCGATCTTCGAGCGACGCGGAACAGACCACGCGCGTGTTTCCCATCGCGATCAGGACCGAACCTTCCGCGTATGGCAGGAAACCCGGCGTGATGCATACTCGGCGCAATTCGTCGGGAGCGCGTCCGTCAGTGCGTGCGAAGCTCATCGTGTCCCCAAATCTCAACGGCTTCAAGAATGGATGGAGCGGAGCCTAGAAATCTCTCGGCTACTTTAGCAAATCTTTCAGCAGCGTCGGTCACATAAAAGTGATCAAGATCATCACAAAGTTGTCGTTCCTGGTAAAGTCCGAGTGCGTCTTCGTGAGTCAAGTCGGAACTTTCGAGGAGTGATTCCACGTCGCGGGCGGTCGCTTCTCCGGAATCGATGAGAGTGATTTCTCGCCCGACAGTTTCGCTGATCACATCGCGAAGAATCGGATAGTGCGTGCAGCCGAGCACGAGGGCGCCCAAAGTAGTCTTGTGAAACTCACTCAGATAGTCGCGCGCCACGATGCGCGTGACGTCGCTGTCGGCCCAACCTTCCTCGGCCAGCGAGACAAACAGCGGGCAGGCGCGTTCGATCACCCGGCCGGTTGCGCCCATGCTGGCGATTGCTTTTGCGTAGGCGTGGCTCTGC
>JAICQI010000451.1 GCA_025937955.1 Pyrinomonadaceae bacterium | reverse complement strand
GGCCGCCCGTCGTTCGAGTTGGCGTGAAACGGGCGGCCACGGAGTGCCGCCCCTACAATCGCTCTTCTCTAATTTCTGCTACTCGTAGTGGATGTTGGCTGTAAATATTTGTCCAGCCAGTCGAGCACGGTGTGGAACCAGAGCTGGGAGTTTTGGGGTTTGAGGACCCAGTGGCCCTCGTCGGGGAAGATCAACATCTTGGAGTCGATGCCTCTGCGCTGTACGGCCGTGAATAACTGCATCCCTTCGCTGATGGGTACGCGGTAGTCGAGCTCGCCGTGAACGATCAGGATGGGCGTGTTGAAATTCTGTACGAATTTGTGTGGTGACCAGCGGGTGTACAGCGCCGGGTTGGACCATGCTGTGCCTTTGAACTCCCACTCCGGAAACCAGAGCTCTTCCGTGGTGCCGTACATGCTCTCGAGGTTGTAAACACCGTCGTGCGAGACGAGCACCTTGAAGCGGAAGCGCGGATCGTTGTTGTGGCCGAGGATCCAGTTGACCATGTAGCCGCCATAACTCGCGCCCGCCGCGCCAATGCGATTGCGATCGATAAACGAGTTGCGACGCAGAACATCCGCGATACCGTTCATCAGGTCCACGTAGACCTTCCCACCCCAGTCGCCACTAATCTCATTTACAAACTGCTGACCATAGCCGGTCGAGCCACGCGGATTCGGCATGAACGCAACGTAACCCGCATTTGCAAACACCTGCGGGTTCCAACGAAAGCCCCAATTGTCGTTCCACGCGCTTTGTGGTCCACCGTGAATCAACACCGCGAGCGGATACTTCTTGCTCGGATCGAAGTTGGTCGGCTTCACGATAAAACCGTGAATCTTCTTGCCCATCGCTCCGGTCCATTCAACCTCTTCCGCAGGTTTCAAATTGTACCGGCGCATCAACTCGGCATTCACCGAAGTCAACGCCGTCAACCCACTACCATCCGCGTTCGACGTATAGATCTCCGCCGGTGACGCCATCGAGCTCGATGAGAACACAAACGCTTTGCCGTCAGGTGTGACGCGAAGGCTGCTCGCAAAAACATTTCCGACGACCTTCTGCGGCACGCCGCCGCCGATCGGAATACGGAAGATCGGACTCTTACCTCGTTCACCGGCAGTGAAGTAAATCGTGTTTCCATCCGGTGAAAGCACCAGCTCGTCGACCTGCTGATCGAAACCCTTCGTCAGCTCAACACTGGCCCCCGTGGCACGGTTGTAAGCCATCAAACGCCAGCGATCGGCTTCAAAACCGGCAGTGGCCTGCGACCGATACAGGATGAACTTGCCGTCGCGTGTGTAGACCGGACCAACGTCGTAGCCTCTGTTTCGAATCGTAATGTTCTTCGCCGGTCCGCCCGCGAGCGGCATCACAAAGATGTCGCTATTGGTTGAAATCGCTTCGACTTTGTCGGGATTGCGCAGGTATGCGAGCTCGGTTGAGTCGGGCGAGAAGGCGAAATCGACACCCGACGCGGCTGCGTACGGCGGCGAATCGAAGTCGCCGGTAGTCATATCCCGTGCGGTGCCACCTTTGCTCGAGACCACGAAAACGTGCGTGCGTTTCACGTCGCGCCACTCGTCCCAATGCTTGTAGAGCAGTCGCGTGACGATGTGAGCTTTGACTTTGCTACTCTCGGCTCGCTCGTCGCGCTGCTTGTTACACTCGTCCTTGTCACAGTCGGGATAGACGTCTGACGTAAACGCGATCCACTTTCCGTCCGGCGACCACACCGGCGCCGCAGCGCCAGTTGAGATCTTTGTGACCTGCTCTTTGTTGTCACCATCGCTGTCCATTACCCAAACCTGGCTGCCAGTGGTGAAAGCGATCTTTTTACCGTCCGGCGACCAGCGCGGGGACGATGAAGAGCTATCACCAGAGGTCAACTGCTTGATGCTGCCGCCCTCGAGCGAAGTCGTGTAGATTTGCGTCACAATGCGGTTGGCTTCGTAGTTGACGTCGCCGATCGTGAACGCGACACGTTTGCCGTCGGGCGAGATTTGTGGATCGGCGACGCGTCGAACTCTGAGCAGGGCTTCGATGGTGTAAGTCCGGTTTTGGGCGGCGACCAGCGGACAAAGAAGAAGGAACAGAATGGGAAGTAAGACAACAAAACGCTTCATGGATTTTCCTCAAGCAAAAGGATTTTGAATCATTTGGGAAAGCGTGAGTATTATGAGCCACAGATGAACACAGATCAAAGACAGTCCGTGGATTTTCACAGATCAGACAGATGATTCGCCGCATCATTGTCGCCCTCGTGAGACTCGCGCTGAGGATCTACTTTCAGCGTATCGAAGTCACAGGTCTCGAACACGTTCCCACTGATACGCCGGTAATTTTCGTACTCAACCATCCCAACGCCCTGGTCGATCCGGTGTTTCTGCTGTGCCTGGCGCCGCGGCGCGTCTCGTTCCTGGCAAAGGCGCCGCTGTTTCGCATGCCCTTTATCGGTTACCTGGTTAAAAAAATGGATTCACTGCCGGTCTATCGACGACAGGATGAGGGCCAAGACGTTTCGAAAAACCAGGAGACATTTATCGCAGCGCGAAAGCTCCTGGCTCGCGGCGGAACTATTGGCATCTGTCCGGAAGGCGTTTCGCATGACGAGCCTGGCCTGCGACCGATCAAAACCGGCGCCGCGCGTATCTCTCTTGCGGCGGTCTCCACCGGCGAAGTCTCGAATCTGAAAATCGTTCCTGCCGGACTCTATTACACGTCGAAAACGAGCTTCCGCAGCGACGCCCTGCTGTATTTCGGAAACCCAATCGACGTGGAGCCGGTGACACTCGAACCGGACGGCACCCCACCGCACGAAGCCGTCCGCCAGCTGTCTGCACGTATCGAAAAGGCATTGCGCGAAGTGATTCTCGACGCCAGGCACGAAGAAGAGTTACAGACAACCGCGCGCGCCGAACGAATCTTCTCTTCGGCTTCGTACGACGGTTCCGGCGAAAGCCTGAAAGACGAGTTGCGTTTGCAGCAGCGATTCATCAGGGCGTATTCGGTGTTGCAGCAGCTCCAACCTGAGCGATTGCGCCGGCTCGAGCTAAGAATGATTCGTTTCGAAGAAGAGTTGAACCAGGCGGGCGTCGATCCGGATGAACTATCGCCGCCCGGCTCTACGTTGAAAGTGTTTGTGAGTATCGTTCGGAGATCGCTCCTATTCTTACTAATGCTTGGACCAGCAGTCATCGGCACACTCGCGCACTACCCCGCCTACAAACTCGGCGGCTTCCTTGCCACCAGAATCTCGCGAGATTCAGACGACGTGATCTCGACAGTCAAGATCATCTCGGCGATGCTGCTGTTTCCGCTCACCTGGATCGTACTGGCGGTGCTGAGTTACTTATATTTCGGCTGGATAGCCGCGGTGCTTGTGCTCGTGGTAATTCCGTTTGCAGGTTATGCGGCGATCGTCTTCTTCGAAGAGCTGGACAAGTCGATCGCCGGAGTGCGTGTATTGACGTTTTTCCTGGTAAGAAGACGGTTTTTTGTCAGACTGCTGGCGGAGCGAAATGCGATACGAAATGAGATTGTCGCGCTCGGCAAAGAAACTCCGATTGCCAGTGAATAATTGCAGGCGTGCTGTGCAAGAGGGGGAAGCACTCGAACACGAGGAACAAACTACTTCTTGCGCGATTTGCTCTTCGACGTCTTGCTCGACTTCTTCTTGGTCCCGCCACTCTTGGTCCCACTACTACGACCGCCGCTGACCGATCTGCCTTTGCGGCCCTCGCTCCTTAACTTTCCCGCGTCCATGAGCTGCTCGTAAGCGCCGCGAACAACATTGCGCGCGACCTTCAAATTATTGGCAAGCTCACGTTCGCTTGGGAGCAAGCTTCCCACGGCCAACTCTCCTGCTTCAATCAGATCATTGAGTTGTTCCCGAATCTGCCGGGTCATCGACTCCGGTCGTTTTCGGTTGACACGAACATTGAGTCTGGTAGCCATCGTTAACTCCCTTCAACATGAGTTTAGATTTTGGGGGTTCGATACGGATTCTATGCAGCGACTAACGGAGTGTCAAACAGTTTTCTCTTCAATATGAAAAGGTTAGACCACCGTGAACTTGTCGTGATAGTGCGGGCTAGTTTGAAGGCAGAATTAGACCATGCTTTCGAAGGATCTCGACTGTACGGTCCAAGGGCAACGCTTCCACGGTCCGACCTCTGCCGCTGGTCGTCGTGGCCTTGAAAAGCGAGTTGTAGACGGCTTCTTCAGTGGCCTCGATAACGGCGAGGAACAGTGGCGACGTGGCGTCGTTGGCGAGACTTCTGAGATTGCGGGGCGTATTTCGTTCGTTTTGGCTGAGCGTTTTGAGACGAACGTCGGGAGCGGTTGAAAAAGCGATAGCGTAATCTCCACTGCCGTTGCTTGCAGATGCTCCGGTCCGCGCGAGACCCATCATGGCGCGGGCGGCCATGCGGTTCAGGTTACGGGCGTCGAGCGGCGCGTCAGTCGCGATCACGATGATAACTGAGCCATCGGGGTTGTTTTGTTGACGATCTTTGTCGGTGAGCTCGTCCTTTAAATAATAGCGGCCCAACTCACGTCCGACGGGGGCGCCGTTGATGGTCAGGACGCCGCCGAAGTTTGTCTGGACCAAAACGCCGACCGTGTAACCACCGAGCCGCTGTGGCAGCTTGCGCGAGGACGTGCCAATGCCGCCTTTGAAGCCAAACGCGATTGTTCCGGTTCCGGCGCCGACGGAGCCTTCCGTGACTGAGCCGCTTTTCGCGCCTTTAATAGCGGCGAACACGTCGTCGCGTGAGATGTGACGGCCGCGAATATCATTGAGGTAGCCGTCGTTGGTTTCCGCTACGAGGGGATTGATCGACTGGACGTCTTCGTTGCCTGGCAGCGAGAGCATGTAGTCCATCACAAAGTCAGCGACACGAGGAACGCTCAAGGTTGACGTCAGCAGGATTGGTGTTTCGATCTCGCCCAGTTCATTGACCTGAGTTGAGCCTGCGAGCTTGCCGAAGCCGTTACCGACGAAAACCGCGCCCGGAACCTTTTCACGAAACAAGTTGCCGCCATGCGGCAGGATTGCAGTGACACCGGTGCGGACGTTGTCACCACGGATTACGGTCGTGTGGCCGACGAGCACTCCTTCGACATCCGTGATCGCGTTGAGCGTTCCCGTGGGTATCACGCCAACCGAAACTCCAAGCTCACGCGCGCGCGGTCTGTTTTGTGAGGTACCCGTAGAGCTACTGAGTAGAACCATAATTACAAAAACAAGAGTCAGAATAGGTCTATTCATTGTATCGGGCGTCTCCGTGGAGTGCGGCGGCTTGACGCCG
>JAICQI010000005.1 GCA_025937955.1 Pyrinomonadaceae bacterium | reverse complement strand
GACGACACGCACATCGACCGCAACCGGAGCACGTCCGCCGATACGATCCACCACTTTCTCCTCGATTGCACGCAAGAGTTTTCCCTGGACGGCCAGAGGCAACTCTCCAATCTCGTCAAGAAATACGGTGCCGCCGGAAGCAAGTTCAAACTTACCCTGACGTCGATCGCTCGCGCCCGTAAAAGCACCGCGTTCGTGCCCAAACAGTTCGTTCTCGATCAGCGTTTCAGGAATGGCGGCGCAGTTGATCGCGACGAAAGGATGATCGCGGCGAGCGGAAAGATGATGGACCGCGCGCGCGAAGAGCTCTTTGCCGGTGCCCGATTCGCCGAGCAGTAAGACTGTGGCCTCGGTTTGGGCCACACGCTGAGTTTCGCCAACGGCGCGTTTCAGCGTTTCCGACTCGCCCAGGATGCGCGGAAAGCCATAGCGGCGCGACCATTCTTCGCGCAATAGAACATTCTCGGTTCTGAGCCGGGCTTGTTCGAGCGCGCGCTCGATCAGCAACAGGAGATGATTTGAATCGACCGGCTTTTGCAGAAAGTCGTGCGCGCCGTCTTTCATCGCCTGCACGGCTTCGTCGATAGAGCCGAAAGCAGTCATGACGATGACAGGTACGTCCGGGTCGGCGGCGCGTGCTGAACGCAGCACGTCCAGGCCGGAACCGTTTGGCATGCGCAGGTCAGTGAGGACAAGGCGGTGACGGGAATTCGCGATCTCGTTGAGCGCCGCGCGGGCATCAATCGCTTCCGTTACGCTGTATCCGGCATTCTCGAGGGTCAATCGCAGCACGCGACGCAGACTGTCTTTGTCTTCGACAAGTAGGATATCAGCCACTGGCGCCAATAATTGATTTTTCGCTGGTGAGTGTCAAGAGATCTCTAGATTTAGAGTCCGCGAAGCGGACGAAAGAATAAAGCCTGGGGCGCAAGCCCCAGGTAGCAAATGAAAAACAAATGTGAGCCCGCGAAGCGGGCGACAGCGCTGCCGCCCGCTTTCGCGGGCTCGGTCGCCTTTTTGTTAACAGTACCTGGGGCTTACGCCCCAGGCTTTATGCTGCCGCCCGCTTTCGCGGGCTCGGCGCCCAGAATGAAATCTGCTCCGCAGGTTCAAATAGGAAGGCCGCTTCCTAGTCGTGTAACTTAAGGTAACAGCCTCCATTTGTTCCTCCACCAAAACCTCGAAAAACCCAAACAAACTGCGACGGAACGATTGTTGCCCCGGATAGGCCGGAGGTAGATGCCGCAATGAACCGGAAACCAGGGGCAGCCACGCAACACCGCGGGTTCACAACTATGCAGATGATCGTCACTATATCGATCATCGCTGTCGTCTCCGTCTTTGGAGTGCTCGGTATTACAAACGCACGCGCCGAATTCCGGCTTCAGAACTCCGCCCGGCTCTTCGCCACCTACGTTGAGAAGGCCCGCGTTGATGCCATTCGCCGTCATGCTCCGGTAGGCCAGGAATCGGCGATCGAAACATTTGGTCCAGGCACCTCCAATTACACGGTTACCATGGATTTTGGTACTGGCGCTTTGGAGACACGCACCTTCCAGCTCGAAAATGGACTGGTTTTTTCCACGGCTGCCATGAGGTTGACATTTGACTGGCGCGGCAGAATTGCTCAAGCCTGGGTGTTCCAGATATTCAGTTCGTATCTCCAGCGTAGTATGCCGGTTGACGTTTCTGGCTCCGGCGATATCACCGTCGGCGAACAGCATTTTCCCGATCAGTTGATTCCGGCAGTTGAAGTGGCCCAGGTCACGGGCGATGTTGATCCTGACCCTAATCCGTCACCGTCACTCTCTCCAACAGAAGAACCTACTCCCCCGATTGAGGAAACACCTACCGAAGATGAAGTAGATTCACCAACCCCCACCCCCACCCCCACGCCGACGCCGCAGGGAAATGGAAATGGTGGTGACAACGGCAACGGTGGCGATAACGGCAACGGAAATGGGAACGCGACGCCGACACCCACGCCAACGCCCACTCCAAACCCAGACTCGACCCCGATTCCACAGTGTGTCTCCACGATCAGCCCCAGCATCCTTTTCTTGAGCCAGAGTGACACGACCAAGCTGACCGGAACAGCTACGTTCACGATGACCAATGCAACTGGCGTCAGAACCATCACCGCCATACAGAAAGGAAACGGCAACAGTCTGGTCCTAGAGGTAGGTCTGCAAAGAATTGATGGAAGTGGATCGAGTGTTATCACTGTAACCACCAAAAAGGGTGGCGGCAATCGCGGTGATTTCATCGTTGAAGTCTCGGGCAACCCGAGCTGCGGTTCAGCGACACAGCTTACCGTTTCGGTAAGTAATTAAAAGGGGGGACTTATGCGTAACGATCGGCATCGCATCGCTTCCGCGCAACTAGGCTTCACGGTGCTCGAAGCCGCCATCGCGCTGGTAATACTTATGATCATCGGACTGGGCATGGCTTCGCTCTTCACCTATGCCCTCGGAGCGAACACCCGCGCGGACGATCGCGAGCTCGCCATGACAATTGCGCAGAAGCGGATGGAATCGCTGCGGACGATACCGTTCAACACACAAACCCGAATGTTGGATATTTCAATGGGCGGCCTCAAGGCAACACTCCCCGAAGGTGTAACCGAGACGGTAGAGAGCGCCGGCCGCAGCTTCATTGTTAACACTCAGATTCAGGACATGAGCGTTGTTCCCTTAAACGAACCCGACGAAGGTTCCCCAACTTCGAAATCCATTCGCATTGCAGTGACACCGGCGACGGCGACTACTGGATTTGAGACGGTCATCCTCAACACTCAACGCTCCACCCAGGTTGTTGGCATTAACTAGCTCAGTCAAGCGAGGACTCTATGAGTTCGTTGAATAAAAAGGACACGGAAAGCGGGTTCTCTCTCCTTGAGCTCGTAGTTGCGTTAGTCATCACGATGGCGCTGATGACGGCCGCCGCCACTCTGCTCGCGAATGCGCTTCGCATGCGCACTCGAGAGAATCAAAAGTCCGACGCACTTGCCGATACCCAGCGCGCTATCAATATCATGACGCGCGAAATCGCCAATACCGGATTCAATCTGACCAATAACGGCATCGTCGCGGCAGACTCCGGGCTGAACTCGATTCGTATTCGTGCGAACCTCAACAAGTATGACTACGACCCGTCGGTTACTGATGAATCGCGAGCTAACGTCCAGGATTCTGGCGAAGACATAACCTATTTCATCAACGAAGCTGAGAACACGATGTACCTGGCCCGACACGATCGGTTTGGAAGCGGCAGCACTGTGCTGGCTAACCGTATCGACAGCATGAACTTTCATTATTTCGATCAGAAAGTGACTTACACGGCCCCGCAGGCGGGATCAGATATTGCCGATGCATCGGCTGCGGAAGTGCTGCCACAAAATGCGAAATACATCGTCATCGCTGTCTCAGTTACGCTGGACGAAGTTGGAACTCCAGGCTCGCCGGGATATCAGCCGCCGTACTCAGTTTTACTTTGTTCAGACGTCACGCTGCGCAACACTGGTTTGTGGGGTTACTAGATCAATGAGATCACAAAAGTCATTACACGAGAGTCGCGCTGGAGAACGAGGCGCAGCACTGATCACAGCCGTACTTCTTTCTTTGTTGTTGCTGGCTGCCGGTGGGACTCTGATCCTGACTGCGACTATGACGAGCATCACGGCGCGTGACTCGACCGCCGAAATGCAAGCGTACTACGCTGCCGAGGCTGGCGTCGCCCGAACACTGGAAGTGTTACGAGGAAACGCCAAATCCGATCCGGTCGGAACCAAAGCCACCTTTAGAAATGTTCTCTGCACGCCCACTTCATGGACCACCCTGTCGGGTGCTTTCGTAAACGTCAACACGGATGCATCCGCGCGCTTTCAAGTCACAGGAATTCTCGATCCCGATAACCAGGACACTTTTGCGAACTGCGCGGATGCTGACTATAAACCGGACCGCCTCAGAATTCGCGTGACAGGGATGGGCCCTGGCAATAGTCAGAAGAACATGGAAGTAGTTGTTGCTCGCTACACTCTCGAGTATCCGGTGAATGCGGTAGTGACATTACCGAATGGTTCAGGAGATCCACTGCCTTTCTGGCTTGGCAGCAGTAACGTGACTTCTGCATCAGGGGCGGATGCTTCCGGCAGCGGCGCCATTATTCCGGCATTTGCGGTCAGTGGAAACGACTACAACACTACTAACAACGTCGTCGATGGCTGCGATGCGGACGGAAGCAACTGCGGAAACGGGGTTAACGTGACACCGGACAACCCAATGGTCCTGGTAGAAGGGAACACGCCCAGCTTTCTTCAGTCGGTTGAGAAGGCGAGACTGTTTTTGTATGGCCCTGAAGGAATGATGAACTCAGCCATCAACCAGGGACGATATTTCACCAGCGGCGCAGCCGCGATAGCCAGCACTGCCGGGCTCGGCGCCAGTAATTCCGATGGGGTCTATACCTTCGTGGATGGCGATCTCACGCTTGGCCCAGGCAATCCAACCGGCCAGGGAACTTTGATCGTCACGGGAAAACTCACCCTGGATGGAAATTTCCAGTGGAACGGCGTGATCATGGTGCTGGGCGAAGGATATGTTTACCGCAGTGGCGGCGGACACGGAGATATCTTTGGCGCAATCTTCGTAGCTAAGTTTGCCAAAACCGGACTGAATTCTGATGTATTTCAGGCGCCCACGTTTGACACCTCCGGTGGTGGCTCATCGAACATTCAATACAGCTCCGCCGCGGTGGATATGGCGAAGTCGGTAGGCGGCCACGCGATCAAGGGCGTTCGCGAGTACTAAAATCTTCCCTGGAAGCAGGGGCGCTTTACGAATTTACTTCATGTGTAAATCGAGAATCGTCCACCGCTGCGGTGCCGCACGCCGTATGCGATTGGACGGTAAAGCGCCCCGAACATCTTCTGATGCCGGGGCGCATTTCATTGCCCTTTTGTGCCTTTTTGTGGCTCAGTTTGATCGTGAGGGCGGTTCGTACTCTTCGCTGGCGACGGTGCTCTCCGTGTGAGAGAGTTGCATGGTCAGCATGGGAGGTTTGTATTCGAATGCTTTTGGACCTCCGCGCGAGTTCTGAACCAGCATCACCAGGTGATCCTGATTTTCTCTGAACCTCCAAACACTGCCTCGCTGATTCATGATCACAAAGAGCAGGACCTCGCCATTAGCCGCCCGCAT
The DNA here is from genome assembly GCA_025937955.1 of Pyrinomonadaceae bacterium. Taxonomy (GTDB): domain Bacteria; phylum Acidobacteriota; class Blastocatellia; order Pyrinomonadales; family Pyrinomonadaceae; genus PSRF01. Next base: position 17,829 of record JAICQI010000005.1, on the reverse strand, counting down.
TTGTCCGACTAACGAGCTGGCGCCGCCGTCCGTCCTGATCAGCGTGCCTGTTTTGGCGATGACACTGCCACGCCACGGCAGACCGGTAAAGCGATCTTCGAGCGTGCCAGGATCGATGCCCGCTACCGGCATGATTGCTGCTGGAGAGAGTCTGTACTTCTTCAGCTCAACACGCAGTTCGCGATAAATCTTCATCATGACTCGCGATGATATGCGATTGACTCCGAGTCCACTCAGGGAAGCAAACCTGATCTCATCCGGTCCGAGGCCGAGCTCGGCAGTCAGCCGTTGACGCACGGATTCCGGTCCACCCAGTGCTTCGCCGATGCGCTCGGCCATGAAGTTATTCGAGTAACACAAAAGCACCTTGAGAATGTCGACGAGCTTGCTCGACCGCTGCGTCAAGAGAAGTTTCGCCGTCGGTGCGACCGGCGCGACGACGACTTCACCCATAACCGCGAGACTCGGGACCGTCTCCAAACTCGTTTTATCGTTGAGCAGCGTTCGTTCGTAGTTCCAGGCGCGCATCGCTTCCGCGTAGCGCAGCGTGGAGTCGAGCGTGTCATAGAGTCGCTCGCCCGAGCGTTGTGCGGAGGCGCTGAAGTTCATCGTAAAGCCGGGAGCGACGATCAGGTCGCCGGTTACCTGTTTGATACCGAGCTTGTTCAACTCGCGCGCGAGCAACACGCCGTGTTCGTAGTGAAACGAGGGATCGCGGCCGGAGATGTAGAGATTTCCCGTTAGGGCGCCGGTGTTTTTGTCGAGTACGCCGTCAGTCCAGACGCCGGTCGCAAAACGATGTTCGGGGCCGAGCGTGCGCAAGGCTACGAGCGCGGTTGCGAGTTTGACGTTCGATGCGGGATTGAACTGTTCGTTCTCATTCTGCGCCGAGACGACTTTGCCATCCAGCGTCTCGATCAGCACGCCCTGAAGGCCATACAGCGGACGGGCATTCTCGGGGGTGGGCGACGCCTCAGGGGAAGCTTCCGGGGTTGCCTGTGGAGTAGGGCTCCCGACCGGAACTTGTGCCGCGCCACTCGAACAGAGTACGAGTGTCAGCAAAGACAATAACAGTAACTGTGTCGAACGACTCATCATTGGGCTACTTTGATGCACAGGGAGTCAACGAGGATGCGCACACCGGCGGGGTCACCGACCAATCATCATAACAGGAACCAGCCACAGATTTACACAACTAAATTGCAGATGACCTTGTCGTTGACAATGCTTCTGACACGCTCATAGAATCGCGGTGTTGACAAACTACAGTGCAACGTAATCAAGAACCCGTTACAGTTGAACGAGTCGTAGCCACTCACAGAGCGCGACGCAAAGAGATTCGAACGCGGCTCCGTGAGTTTGAAGAAGTTTGGCGCAAAGGATCCGACGCCCGGCTTTGGGAAGAGCTGGCCTATTGCATCTTCACTGCCGGCGCCTCGGCTCGTATGGGCTTGAGTGCTGTTGCCGCCGTGCGAGCGTTGTTGCTCGAAGGTGACTCTGAGGCGATGACCGCCGCGTTGAAGAAAGCCGGCGCGCATCGTTTCCCCGTGGCGCGGCCCCGGTATATCGTAACCACGCGCAACTACTTTCACGCGGACTGCGGCATGGCGTTGCGAAAACGTTTGCGCAGCTTTTCAGATCCGTTTGAGCGCCGCGACTGGCTGGCCCAGGAAAAACAGGTCAAAGGGTTGGGGTATAAAGAAGCCAGCCACTTCCTGCGAAATATCGGCGTGAAAGGCCACGCGATTCTTGATAAGCATGTGATGCGATGTTTGGCTGATGTTGGAGTGGTTGATTCAGCCAAACCACCTTCGACGCGAAGGAAGTATCTCGAAGTCGAGCAGCAACTGAAGCACTTTGCTCGCGACGTTCGTATAGATTTTGACGAGCTCGACCTGGTTCTTTGGTCCATGAAGACAGGAGAAGTCTTGAAGTAGCAGTCCAAGCGCGAAGCTGACGATCCACCGGACTCCAGAAGGTGTGAATCATGCAAAGTAATAAACAGCAGAGTCTTTTCCGGATGGCGGCCTTCAGTGTGGCCGCCTTCGTGCTTTGTTTTGCACTTGCCGGTACGACCGAGACTGCCGCGGGCTTTGCTGACAAGAAGGCTTACAACAAGGGTTATCGCGCGCTGCGCAAAGGCGACTTCCAGGAAGCCGAAAAGATCTTTCGCGAGCTGCTCGGCAAAGATGCGCATGACGTCGAAGCGCGCCTGGGTTTGAGTTTTGCACTGCTGAAGCAGCGCAGCTTGCAGGGCGCTTACGACAATGCGGCGCGAGTGCTCATGCAGAACCCGCTCTCTGCACGCGCTCACGCGTTGCTCGGCTCAGCAATTCTCGGTGCGGGTGAGTTTCGACTTTCGGTTGAAGAGTTTCGCACGGCGTTAACGCTCGACCAGAATGAAGCGCTCGCGGTGGCCGGCCTGGCGATGGTCGACTTTTACGAGAATCGCATGCCGACCGCGCTCGCGGGTTTGCGTAAGGCCGTGAGCATGGATCCAGACGAGCCCGATTTCATTTTCAACCTGGGCCAGGCGGCGGCGCGCAGTGAGAAGTACAAAGAAGCCGCTGACGCATACGAGAGATTTTTGATGATCGCGCCGAAGACTGATACTGATCGACGCGACCGTATTCTCGGGTTGATCGACTTCCTGCGTTACCTCGGACGGCAAGGGTCACTGTACGTGCCGAGCGGTGGCCATCGCTCGACTGTTTCTTTTGAAGCCACTGACAATCGTCCTGTCATCGAAGTCCGCGTAAACGGAAACAGGCAGCCGCTGCGCTTCGTGCTTGATACCGGTTCAGGGATGTCAGTCATTTCCGATGAGACTGCGAAGCGACTCGGTATCAAAGCAGTAGCGAAAGGCGGTCTCGCGCGTGCCGTTGGTGGTGGAGGAAAGTTTGAGATCGTCTATGGCTTTTTGAACTCGATCGAGATTGGCTCCGCCAAAGTCGGGAACGTGCCGGTTTACATTCGCAAGTTCTTCGACAGCCACATTCCAGTCGATGGATATCTCGGGCTTTCAGTGGTCTCGAAGTATCTGACGTCGGTCGACTATGGAACGAGACGCATGTCTCTGTTAAGGCAGAACCAGACGGATGAAGTTGAGACCTGGACCATCGTGCGACGGCCGGAAAATAATCAGGCACTCCTCCCGCTCTCGCTTAATGACGGCGCCGTCGAAGTGCCGTTGCGAACAACGTCGAGCGGATTCCTCAGCGGTGAGGTTGGCCTCGAAGGTTTCGAAAAAAATGTCAACTTCATCATTGATACAGCGGCCAGCATCACGGTAATTTCTGAAAAGCTTTCCCAGGAGGAACAGCTTTTAGATCTGTTGCAGCCGTCGAAGATGCGCGTCTTTGGAGCTGCGGGCGTGACTGAAGACGTGAAGCTTTTACAACTGCCGCGACTGAGTTTCGGCTTGAGCAAGCTGGAAAAAATCAACGCCGCGGTGCTAGATATGGAACCGGTAAACGAGACCGCGGGGTTTACGCAAAGTGGAATTCTGGGTGGAAACTTCCTGCGTCACTTTCGTATCTATTTTGACTTTGCAAGGGGAGCAATGCGTTTGGAACCTTTGAACCAGAAACCGAAGAGCGTTGAAAATATCAATCCGGAAGTGGTGACAACTCCATGAAGCAGGGCCTATATCTCGAAACATCGGTGATTGGCGCCTACCTCGATAATGGAGAGCCATTTCGGCGCGACTTGACGATCAGGTGGTGGGAGCACGAAATGCCCGACTACCGCACGGTGATCTCACCGGTGGTAACTTCCGAGCTTGGTCGCTTGAAAGAACCGCATCGCAGCTCGTACCTGAAGTTGATCAGCAATCTCGAGCAGGTCGATCTCACTGAAGAGGCGGCGATTCTCGCGGAGGGTTATATCTCGCGCGGCATCTTTCATCGCAAGTACATTGCCGACGCGTTGCACGTAGCGATTGCATCGTTTCACAAGATCGATTATTTGGTGACGTGGAACTTCGGGCATCTCGCTAACGTGCGGCGCCAGGCACGCATCCGGCTCTTCAACACAGCCGCGGGATTCTACGTACCAATGATCGTGACGCCGGAGTTTCTGGTGTCGGAAGCAACGGAGAGAGTGATATAGGCCGTATAGGACCTATTTTGAAGAACATGTATCGCCGCCCAAAATTCCTGGAAGTCCTGCACGCGATTCGCGAAGAGATGTCGCGTGAGGCTGATTACGATGTGGACCTGTTTGCGGAGATGGTGCGGTCCGGAGTGCAACCCACACATGGACCACAACGCGTCATCCGTGGTTTCAGAACACGCGCGCCTCGCGCGGAAAAGAGTAACGGTAAGCCTGCGAAGCATAGACAGCGAAAGCGCAGCGCGTAATAATGTCGGCAATCATGAATCCTACTTTTGAGACGATCGGGATAGAAGTTTCGAGCGAGAAGGCATTCAACTACCTGGCCGAACGAGCAGGTGATCAAGGCGAGCCCACCCAACTCAGTCGCCGCGGCGCTGTCTTACACGGACGCTGCTGGAAACTGGGCGAAGGGCTGGAGGTATGGACCGTGCTCTACGAATCCGGCAGCGGCGATCTTTTTTACGCTGATTGCCGTCCTGGATTTCGTGCTCGTTACATTCAGAAGATCGCGCCCTGGGCGTTGACCGAATACGACGAAGAAGGCGAGGCGGTGATTCACGGTTACCGCGAGGGGACCGATTGCGAAGTGCTCTTCGAATTGCAGAACCTGACTGAAGTTGGACCAGCGGGTTTTGGCGCGCAGGAGTTGCACATCGGACTTTGCGGTCTCGCGTATCGCGCGCGCGTGCGTCGTGGCAAGGGCAAAACGCGTTGGACGCCGCTTGAAAAAGCCGCGCCCGCGAGAGCGGCGCATGAGAACGACTGGAGCTTGTCGGGCCGCGTGATCGCGTTCAAGCCTTTGAGAAATCCGCTTTCCGGAGGCGAGCTCGTCTGGATTCACCTCGACCTGGAACGCATCAAGCTCGAAGTTCTCGTTAACCAGCGCGCCCTGCGCGGCGACTCATTAGCCGTCGGCGCCACGCTCGACGCGGAGGTTTGGCTACAAGGTCACGTGCTCGACGAACATGCCCTGCGTTCGCGCTACGAAGGCGTCGATCATGCCTGCTCGCGCGCGAGTTTCTGGTCCGGGCTCCGACGAAGAAATTGAGCCACAGATTATCCGTGTTAATCTGTGGCTAATATTATGAGACGTGTCGTTGCCGTTATTCTCTTAGTCCTCATACTGCTACTTGCCGCTTACGCTTTCAATCGCTACTGGACCCACCGCTTCGACTCTTTGATCGCCCGGCAAGCTGCCATCTATCGTGTCGATCCGGACCTCGTCTGGAGCATCATTTATGAAGAGACTTATTTCAGCCCGTGGAAGGTCGGCAGGGACGGCGAAATCGGGTTGATGCAGGTTATGCCCGCCACGGCACGCGAGTGGGCCACCGAAACCGGCATGGAGGGGCTCGAACGGCAGATGGCCAACGATCCGCAAAGCATCCTGCGCGATCCGGAACGAAACATTCAGATCGGTTGCTGGTATCTCGAAAAAATTTACGAGCAGTTTCAGGATAAGCCCGAAGCCGAGACGCGAATGGTTGCTGCTTACAATGCCGGACCAAGCCGCGCGGTCGAGTGGAGCAAGCCCGACCAGCCCGGCAACTCGCAATCCGGAGCGGAGTTTATCAACCGCATCGACATTCCTTCGACCAAAGCCTACGTGCTTTCGATCATGCAACGGTACCGGCAGATCAAAAGCTCCAGAACTTCGAGCGCCGCGTTGCAGCAGACTTCGCCTGTCAAATGACAACTACTTACACGGCGCGTTGGGTTCTTCCCATGTCAGACCCACCGATCGAATACGGGGCTGTCGTGGTGGAAGGAGAACGGATCGCCGCAGTCGGTTCTCGGTCCGAGATCGTTGAACGGTTTGCAGAGTCGAAGCTGGAGAGTTTCGGCGAAGCGGTCATCCTGCCGGGGCTGATCAATACTCACACTCATCTCGAACTTACGGCACTCCGTGGTTACCTCGAAAACGAGGAGCGTGACTTCTTTGCCTGGTTGCGAAAGCTGACTATTGCGCGGCTGGAGTTACTGACACCGGACGACATTCGCGTCTCTGCAACGTGGGGCGCGTGTGAAGCAGTTCGCGCAGGGATAACGTACGTCGACGACGCCAGCGACTCAGCGTTGATGAGCATGACGGCGCTTCGTGATGTCGGCCTGGGAGGTGTTGTTTACCAGGAGTCGTTTGGACCAGACGCCCGCCTCGCTGCTGAGAATTTCGAGAAGCTCAAACTCAAGATCGAAGAACTGCGAGTCAACGAGACCACGCTGGTGCGCGCCGGCGTTTCTCCACACGCGCCTTACACAGTTTGCGGACCGCAACTCGAGATGATTGCAGATTTTGCTCGCGCGGAAAACTTGCCGCTGATGATGCACGCGGCTGAGTCGGAAGCTGAAGATCTTTTCTTACGTGAAGGCTGCGGCGTATTTGCGGAAGGTCTGGCGCGCCGCTCGATCGAATGGAAGGCGCCGGGAACGTCGACCATTCAGTACTTATCAAAGCGAGGCGTGCTAAATGTTCGCCCGCTGCTCGCGCATTGCATACGCGTCGATGAGAAAGACATCGAGACCCTGCGGGACACTGGCGCGAAGGTTGCGCACTGTCCGAAGTCCAACGCGAAGTTGGGTCATGGGCGTGCGCCGTTCGCGAAGTTTCTTGAGTCGGGAGTTGCGGTTGGATTGGGAAGTGATTCAGTAGCGAGCAATAACACCTGTGACATTCTTGAAGAAGCGCGCTTCGCGACACTGTTGGCTCGGGCTGGCGGTGATGACGTCAGCGCGGCCAGGATACTCGAAACGGCAACAGGAGAATTAAAGGAAGGGGTTCAAGCCGATCTTGCTGTTATATCGTTGGCAGGTGTACATCAACTCCCGAGCTACGATCCAATCGCAACTTTGATCTTCGCTTCATCTGGACGCGACGTGATTCTGACAGTTGTTGCGGGCCGGGAAGTCTGTCGTGACGGGCGCGTGACGACGGTGGATGAGGACCGTCTACGCGCCCGCATTAAAGAAATCAGTCAAAAACTGGAACGCGGATTACGCAGATAAAATCCGGATTTAATCCGCGTCATCTGCGGCTAATTAAACCGACGCGGCTATCGCCTCATCGAAGATCTCGAGCGCGACGTCGGCATTCTCTTTCGTCAGTATCAACGGCGGTGACCAGCGGATCGTACTCGCTCCGGCGCCGAGAATGATCAACCCACGCTCAAAACACGCCACTTCAATACGATCACGCAGCTCTGCTGTTTCAAACTCCACGCCGATCATCATTCCCATGCCGCGCACGTCCACGATGCTATCGTGCTTCTGCTGAAGTTTCTCCAAACCTTCCTTCAGGTAAGCACCAACTTCAGCAGCGTTCTGTACCAACCCGCCCTCGAGCAGTTCGATCGTTTTCAACGCCGCCGCGATGCAAACCGGATTGCCGCCAAACGTCGACGCATGCGCGCCGGGTTTCCAGTTCATCACGTCTGCGCGCGCCACGCACGCGCCTATCGGCAGGCCCGACCCGATGCCCTTCGCAATCGTCACGATGTCAGCCTGAACGTCGTAATGCTCACACGCAAACATCTTTCCGGTGCGGCCCATTCCCGACTGCACTTCATCGACGATCAAAAGAATCCCGTGCTCATCGCAAATGCGTCGCAGTCCATTCAGAAAACCTTTCGGCGCCGGCACGTAACCACCTTCGCCCTGAATTGCTTCAACCACGATCGCTGCAACTTCTTCAGGCGGCGTAGTGGTCTTGAACAAACGCTCCTCGATCCAGTTGAGCGCGCCCTGCCCTGCTCCGCCGTCACCGCAATCAGCAGCGCTGAAAGGATTGCGAAACTCATTTGGGTAAGGCACGTGCACAACGTCGAGCGCCTGTCGCTTGAACCCGCGGCGCTGTGCTGCTTTCGAAGAGGTCAGCGAGAGTGAGCCGAGTGTGCGTCCGTGAAAGCTGTTGAAGAACCCGATGAACTTCTCGCGTCCGGTTGCATACATCGCGAGTTTCAGTGCAGTCTCGACCGCTTCAGTGCCGCTGTTGGCGAAGTGTGTGCGAGTCGGAGATTTGACCGGCACGAGCGCGTCCAGCTTCTCGGCGAGTTGCGGCATGTGGCGATAGTAGTAATCGGTGCCGCACATGTGGATCAGCTGTTCTGCCTGTTGCTGGATCGCTTTGACGACTTCCGGATGGCAGTGTCCGGTCGAACAGACGGCGACGCCGGCGTTGCAGTCGAGAAAAATGTTGCCATCGACGTCTTCAACCCAAACTCCGCTGCCGCGCTCCGCGACGAGTTTAAAGGACGGTCGCGGGTATGAAGGGTTAACAAACTTTGCATCCGCTTCGACGATCTCTTTGCCTTTGGGGCCTGGTAGCGCTGTCTTGATCTTAGGGCGCTTGGTTGGTGCGAGTACGCTCGTAGACATTTTCAACTCCCTTGTCAAAATGGGCCATAAAACCGCCCGAACCATAAGGTCCGGTCTTAGGAATCGATTGCGAAAGACAATAAGAGCTAGTCGGCGAAGAGGTTCGCGCGGGATTCAAGCGGGCGATAATGTAACCGCTGGGGGTCGAACATTGAGCCGATTCTAGCACCGGGGCGTCAGGCATGACAATTTTTCCTCCCTTTGCGTGAGATATTTCGCGCCACATTGATCTTTAGGGTGGGGTTTATTAGAGTTAACGGTTCAAATTCCTGCCCCGGAGAAAGCAATATGAATAACCGAAGAAGCCTGTTTGCCTTTTTGTTTGTGGCGACCATCCTCGCAATCGGCGCTATTGCGCCCCTCGTGCCACGGATCGGCGCGCAGAACGTCAGCGGTACCACCTCCAACGGTGGAACCGCACGCTCAACCAACGATAACGAGCCCAAGAAGATTGTCTATCCCGTAAGTAAGAAAGTTGACGTCGTCGACGATTACTTCGGCACCAAAGTTCCTGATCCGTATCGCTGGCTCGAGGATGAGACTTCCGCGGAGACAAAAGCCTGGATTGAGGAGCAGAACAAACTCACCTTCTCGTATCTCGATAAAATCCCGTATCGCGAAAAACTCAAAGCTCGTCTGACGCAGCTTTTCAACTACCCGAAGATCTCCGCTCCGTTCCGTCGTGGTGATACTTACTTCTTCACGAAGAACGACGGCTTGCAGAACCAGAGCGTCATCTACATTCAAAAAGGTGAAAACGGCGCGCCTGAAGTCTTTCTCGATCCGAACAAGTTCTCTGCTGACGGTACCTCCGTCCTGAGCGCGTTCTCACTTTCGACAGACGGCAAGTATGTCGCGTACGGCATCTCGCAAGGTGGCTCTGACTGGAGCACCATCACCGTCATGGAAGTTGCGACTCGCCAGAAACTCGCGGATGAGATCAAATGGCTGAAGGCTTCCGGTGTTTCCTGGCAGGGCGACGGCTTCTACTACAGCCGTTATCCCGCACCGGAAAAGGGCAGGGAACTCAGCAGCAAAAACGAATTCCAAACCGTTTATTTCCACAAGGTCGGCACACCGCAGTCAGAAGACGTGCTCGTCTACGAAGACAAGGTAAACCCGCAGCGTTTTCATAACGTCGGCACCACCGAAGATGAGCGCTTCGCGATTCTTAACGTCTCCGAACGCGGCAAAGGCAAGCAGGGAAATGCAATCTTCTACAAAGACCTGTCGAAGGGTGACAAAGACTTCAAGCCCATCGTTGCTGAAATCGGTAACGACAGCTATGGCGTCATCGACAACCTTGGCGATAAGTTCCTGATCCGCACCAACCGAAACGCGCCGAACGGTCGCGTGGTCCTGGTCGATCCCCAAAATCCCGACGAGAAAAACTGGAAGGACGTTTTACCGGAACGCCAGGAACCGATGCAGGGCTCGAGCACTGCCGGCGGCAAGCTCTTCGCTTCATGGCGCAAAGACGTCGCCACGAAGGCGTATGTGTTTAGTCTCGACGGCAAGCTGGAAAACGAAATCGTGTTGCCGGGTGTGGGAACTGCCGGTGGCTTTGGCGGTCTGAACGATGATAAGCACGTGTACTACAGCTTCACCACGCTCAACTACCCGCCGACGATCTTCAAGTACGACATTGCTACGAAGAAGTCGACTGTCTTTCGCACGGTTGATATTCCGGGATTCAAAGCCGAGAACTACGAAACCAAACAAGTTTTCTACAACAGCAAAGACGGCACGCGCGTGCCGATGTTCCTGGTCCACAAGAAAGGCCTGAAGCTCGACGGCAATAACCCGACAGTGCTCTACGGTTACGGCGGCTTCAACGTCGTCAACTCTCCAGGGTTCAGCTCACTGCGCCTGGCGCTGCTCGAACAGGGCGTCGTCTATGCATCAGCGAATATGCGTGGTGGTGGTGAGTATGGCGAGAAGTGGCACGAGGCCGGAACCAAGCTGAAGAAGCAAAACGTGTTCGACGACTTCATTGCCGCGGCCGAATGGCTGATTGCAAATAAGTATACGTCGTCGAATAAACTCGCGATCCAGGGCGGCTCAAATGGCGGACTGCTCGTTGGAGCGGTTGCGAATCAACGGCCGGAGCTGTTCAAAGCGGTGATCGAATCAGCAGGCGTGATGGACATGCTGCGCTTCCAGAAGTTTACGATTGGCTGGAACTGGGTTGCTGATTATGGTTCAGCGGAAGCGAACGAAGCTGAATTCAAGGCGCTTTATGCTTACTCACCGATTCACAATATCAAAATGGGCGCGAAGTATCCGGCGACCTTGATCACGACCGCCGATCACGACGACCGCGTCGTACCGGCGCATAACTACAAGTATGCGGCGGCGTTGCAGGCGGGACAGGGTGGTCCGAACCCGATTCTCATCCGCATCGATACGAAGTCAGCGCACGGCGCGAGCAACACGACCAAGGCAATCGAACAGACGCGAGATATCTATGCGTTCCTGTTTGAGAACCTGGGCGTGGACTATAAATAAGCCCAATTCAATTTTTAGCCGCAGATAAACGCGGATGACGCAGATCAGATTCTGATCTGCGTCATCTGCGTTTATCTGCGGTTTATTTAAATTTCCGGATCGGATGCGCTTCGGTGTTGAAGATCACCTTGTCGAAGTCGAGCGTGTCCGGTGGTGCGAAGATCAGGTAGAAGTATTTGAAAGTCTCTGCGAAGAGAAAGCTCTGCATCGAATCGTTCTTTTCCTTCGTCACCACGCTCTTCAGCGCTGCGTAGCCATCCTCCGTGCGGCAGTGCTTCACGAAGTCGCGCCAAAGCTTCTCACCCATCACCAGGTACTTCCAGTCGTCGTCGGAGTAACGAGAAAGATAATAAGTTGATTCGATGATCTCCGGTCGCAAGTGATACGCCGGCGAAGTGATTTTGCGCGCGCGGTAATCAAATTCTTCCGGTTCGATCCCGGCGTGGTTCCACATGCGGTACGACGAATCGTGCAAACGGTTCGCGCGCTTGAGATCACCTGAAAGCGCAAGCACAGCCGGGAAGAACGCGTCGAGGGCGCCGTAAGTCGTGGCGCGTCGCGCGCCGGTATTCATGTCCGCGTGACCGTACCAGAGCTCATCGCCGAGGTCGCTTTTTACTTCATCGGCGAGATACTTATTGATCGCCACGATGCTGTCGTTCCACATGCGCTTGCAGTCCTGATCGCCAAACAGCAGCGAGCACTTCAAAAGATATTCGTAGTAACTGTCGATCGCGCCGCTGATGTGGCTGTCAGTGTTGGTCCACTCGCCGGTCTCGACATTGATCCACTCGCCCACCAGACCGATCTTCGAACGGCGGTTATAAGTCTCAACCAGCGCGCGCTTCGCCTTCTCATAAAAGATCGGCTTGCCGGTGAGTTTGCTCAACGTGCCAAACTCGATAATCAGCGTTCCCGTTTCCGCGGGATTGCTTATCGGCTTGCTGACTTTCCCGGTTTTCAAGTTGACGTAGCGATACGGCAAGCCCGTCGGTGAGTTGAAGACTGGCAGCAGTCGATTGCCGAGATCTTCCGCCAGATCGAGGAAACGTTTGTCGCCGGTGAGTTGGTAATTAGTGAGCAACCCGCCGAGTAGCCTGATGGTGATCTCGAAGTTCTGGACCTCGATGTCTTTATCAAACGAGAGATTGTCGAGGATGTACTTCTTCGTCGTAGCGACCTCGTCATCCAGCTCCATGAGGATCATCGTGTCGAGCGCGTCGACGGCAGTCATCAACAGCGGCTGCGGATACCAGTCGTGATGAGTCTTTGACAGCGGCTTCAAATCATCGTGTCCCCACGCGTATCTCTTGTACCCGTTCCACGCGTGCAGAAACTCCGCCTTCACCTGAGCAGCCAGCCTCTTGTTTTGCTGCGCCTGGGTCGTCCCGGGAACCAGCAACACCAACACAAACAATCCGCAAACAATCCGTATCATCTGTGGCTCACTTCCATTTGAAATGAAGCTCGTATGGCTTCCTTCGGCGGGGGCTCGGGCCAGATCGTTACCCGCCTGGCCCAACGATGACGCAGCACACACGAACGAAAGTACTGCTCGTGTTCCCATTCGACTTCCGCCATTGTCAACAGACAGTCGATCAGATCCTCGCGCCCGGACGCAAGCGCATGACGCGCCGCCGTTTCATACTCCACGATATTGCGACTCTCGAGCCGTCCTGCTCCGTACATCGGCGCGAACCAACCGCTGACGTGACACAACAATCCCAGCACTCGCCCCACCACCGTCGCTCGCATCTCCCGCACTCTATTTGGACCGGAACCGAGACTTTCGAGCATTTCGCCCACGAGTTTCCGGTGATGCCATTCCTCGTCTTCAATCGCCTTGATGCGCCGGCGTTCTTCCGGATCGCGCACGGAGTGCCAGTGGCCGCGATACGCGTAGCCAGCCGCCAATTCGCCCGAATATGCCATTTGCAAGGTGGCTATGAGCTGCGCGCGGGGGTTGAGCAGATCGGTCGGTGCCATGGGGTTTCTGAAAGTGGGATTATAGCTGTATTGAGCTTTTTAACTCATACGATAAACGAAAATTGCAGGAAAGCCGGGACGGCGCCGAGTTTAATTCTCAAACTTCGGTTTTCAGCTTCTTCATGTACAAATTTATCGTTTCGTGTTACTACTGGCCAACCGCAGAAGGTGGCCTCCGGTTGCGGGCCTCGATCATAAAAAGTGAGTTTGAGGAAACTGGCAACGGTCTCATTTACTCCCGACAAGGAAGACTGACCAGCTTGGATAAGCTTGCCTCATCTATCGAACGCCGCAGAGTGCGCAGGCTCAAAGCGAAATGCGAGGTAGAGCTTGTCGCGGACCTGTCGCTATTGGATAACGACGTTCAGAACTCTGACTCGTCTCTCATCTTTCTCGGGCGCACGCACGACCTCAGCGCCGCGGGTCTCGGGATGGTCCTTCCTTCGACAATCATCGACGAAAGATTTTGTAGTGGCGGGAATCGTTTGAATCTCTCGCTGCATGTGCCCGGTGGCGTGATCGGGTTGGAAGTAAGCCCGGTGCGTTGCGAACGGTTGAACACGCCTTACTCCGGGCAGGGTTATCTTTTGGGCACGAGGATAACCAACGTCGTCGACCGCGCTCAGTTTGAGAAGTATCTCGACAGTCTCTCAGGCGTGAAACCGGGGCCACGGATTTACACCGATTGAGGACGGATTAGCTACTCAGCTTGCTTGAGGAAATCCTTGGTGCGTGGGTCTTTAGGTGAGTTCAACACCTCGTCAGTTGGGCCATACTCGACCGCCACTCCACCTTCCATAAAAAGAATGTTGTCTGAGACGCCGCCAAGGAAGCCCATCGAGTGGGAGATGATGATCATCGTGTGACCGCGATCCACGAAGGTTCGCAGTAAAATTCGCAGGCTATTTATGCGACGTGGATCGAGTGCGCTGGTGGGTTCGTCGAGCAAGAGCAAAGCCGGGTGCATGGCCAGCGCACGAGCAATCGCGACGCGCTGTTGCTCTCCGCCGGATAAAGATCCGGGATAGCGTCGTGCAGCTTGTTTCATGCCGACCGATTCCAGCAGTTCAAAAGCCTCAGTCTCCGCATTCTTCTTCGGCGAGTGCAACACGTGCACCGGTGCTTCGATAATGTTTCCGACCACGGAGAGGTGCGGAAACAGATAGAAATGTTGAAAGACAGTGCCGACCTTCAGTCGCAACTCTTTCACACGACGCCGATACTCGGCATGCGACAATCCAGCTTCAAGCCGCACTCCGTTACATTCGACCGTTCCGCCATCGATCGTTTCGAGACCGTTGAGACATCTCAGCAGCGTCGACTTGCCACTACCCGAAGCGCCGATCACACCGAGCACGGTTTGCGGCGGCATCTCGAAAGTGATCCCTTTGAGGATCTCGTTGTTGCCGAAACGCTTGCGCAGGTCAGTGACGCGAATCATGCGGGCGCCTCCTCCTGCTCGATCAAACGCTCCGTTGCGCGATTACTCAAACGTCTCTCCAGCCGGCGCGCGAGATGCGCCATCGGCAAACTCATCGCGAGGTAAAACGCAGAAACTGCCAGTCCGAGAAGCAGGAACTGTCCCGATGCGTTGGCAAGTTCGCGATACGCTGTTGCCAGTTCCCAAACAGAAATTGCGTAAGCCACGGAAGTATCTTTGAAGAGCGACACGAAGTCGTTCGTCATTGGCGGTAATGCGATGCGAAAAGCTTGCGGCATGATAATGCGCCTGAAAGCCAGCACCGGGCTCATGCCGAGTGAGTAAGCAGCTTCCCATTGACCATTCGGAATCGCCTCGAGTGAAGCGCGATAGACCTGCGACTCATAAGCGGCATAGTTCAATCCGAGTCCGACCAGCGCAGTCAGCCAACCCGGCATGGCGATGCCAATCACCGGCAAGCCGAAGTAAAGAAAGAGGAGTTGGACCAGGACCGGCGTGCCGCGGAAGAATTCAACGTAAAGCGTGCAGAATGCGCGCAGCCATGCAGGACCTTTCCACTGTCCGACCGCTAGTGGCAGTCCCAAAACAACCGCGATCACCATCGAGCCAAGCGCGATGAACACTGTAACCACTGCCGCTCGCGTCAATCGCCAGAGCGCCTCACGCCAGTTGAAGGTACTGGTGGTTGGCGTGTATTCCTCGACTTTGGTCGACTGAGTTCCGGCTCGAATCGGCGCCTGAAACTCGACTTGCGCGTCGTTCCAAAGTCCCCACTTCTTGAGAATGGTTTCGAGCGTGCCGTCGAAGATGATCTTGTCGATGGCAGCGTCGACTTCGGCTTTCAACTCTGTGTCGCCTTTGCGCAAACCGATAACATAGAGGCCGCGTGTGAATGGTGATCCGGCAGGTCGCAGCTTCGGATTCGGCCGCGCGTAAAACGCCTCGGCGGGCACATCCATCACGACCGCATCGATGCGCTTCAACTCGAGATCGCGATAAGCCGTGACCGGATCTTCATAGCTGCGGAGAGGAATGCCTTGTTGTTCCAACAGACGTGACGCAGCCGTGTTTCCGAGTGTTGCGACGATACGGTTCTTACAATCGTCGAGTGAGTTAATGCGGTTATCGTCACGGCGCACGGTGAGCTGCAACTGAAAAATGTAATATGGCTTGCTGAAGAGGATTTGCTGCGCCCGATCCCCGGTTGGTTCGAGGCCATTGACGATCACGTCGAACGAGTTGCGTTGCAACGCGGAGACGAGTGTTTGCCAGTCGCTCGGCACAAACTCCGCACGCCGGCCCATCGCCTGGGCCAAAGCGTCGACCATCTCTTTTTCGTAACCGATATAGCGATCAGGATTGGCGGGATCGGTGAAGACGTACGGCGCGCCGCCACTCGGATCGGCGCCCCAACGAAGCACCTTCTGGGCCACAACAGAATTGCAGCTGAAGAAAATTAGCCACACAAAGGCACAAAAAGCACAAACTGAATTGATTGATAGTTTTGTGCTTTTGGTGCCCTTTTGTGGCAAATGTAGGTTTAGCAAATTGGGCGAGATTCTAGCTGTTAAGGGCTTTTAGATCCAAGCTCGAAGCAACAGTGGTATCGGCTTTCAAGACGGTTTCCATCTGTTTCAAGGCGTAGGCGTTTTCTTCCTCCGTGTTTGAAACGACGCAATCCGAGGGAACGAACACTTTGTAGTCGCGCATGTACGCGTCGTTGGCGGTGAAGAAGACGCAGTTGTTGCCTGCGATGCCGGTGAGGATCAGATTCTTTGCGGTGAGATGGGTGAGCAATAGATCGAGCGTGGTTGAGTAGAAGCCCGAGTTCTTGGGTTTCAGGACAAAGTAATCATCCTGGTCTGGCAGCAACAGTTCGACAAACGGCTTGCCTTTGGAATTCTCTCCTTTGCAGTGCGCGACGATCTTCTTGAAGTCTGACTGCCAACGGCCGAAGTTATCGTTCACATAAATCGACGGAATGCCTGCTTCTTTGGTGCGCTGCTTGAGCTCGGCGATCTTGTGACCAACTGGAAGCGCAAGGCGCAGTAGTTGTTCACCTTCTGCGAAGTCGAAGTCGTTGATGACGTCGATCAGAAGCAATGCCGTTTCGGCTTTGTCCGGCGCTGAACCATGAAGATCGTGACTTGCTCGTGGCATGGCCACAGATTAACATGAGCAAATTCCAACACCGAGGGCCCAAAATAAATGTGTACCGATCGCAGAGACTTTCTACGTTTGTCCGCCGGTATGGCCGGAGCAGCGCTGCTCGGCAACTCGATTGCCTACGCACACAGTGAAGCGCTCGAGCCGCAACAAAGCACGCAGCCCGAGCCCATTCGACGTTTGCAACGCATGACTCAAAACGTCGTTCCGATCACCCTAGAAGAACGCAAAGGCCGCATCGAGAAGGCCCAGAGACTGATGCGCGAACAACGCATCGAGGCGATCTACCTCGAACCGGGCAGCAGCATGTTCTATTACACGGGCATGCGTTGGGGCACGAGCGAGCGAATGTTTGCTCTTGTGATTCCCGCGCGCGGCGAGATTGCGTGGGTGTGCCCGAAGTTTGAAGAAGAGCGCGCTCGCGAACTGATCAAGATGGGCACGGGGGACATTCGCACGTGGGAAGAAGACGAAAGCCCTTACAAACGCGTCGCCGAGATATTCAAAGATCGCGGCGTGCGGACCGGGACCGTCGGCATTGAAGAACGAGTGCGATTCTTTCTCTTCGACGGAATTCGCCAGGCTGCGCCGGCGTTGAAGTTTGTGGATGCCACGCCGATCACAGCTGGTTGCCGGATGTTCAAATCACCTACCGAACTGGCGTTGATGCAGATCGCGAACGACATCACTATCGTCGCTTACAAAGCCACGCGCGCCTCGATGACCGAAGGCATGACGCAAGGCGAGTTTGCGGGCAACTGCGCGGCAGCTTTTCGTGCGCTGGGTTCGTCGGGCGGAGTCTTCGTCAGCTTCGGAAAGTACACTGCGTTTCCGCACGGCAGCAGCACGCCGCAACGTTTGCGCGAAGGTGACGTCGTATTGATGGATGGTGGTTGCAGTGTTGATGGTTACCAGTCAGACATCACGCGCACGTTCGTGTTTGGCAAAGCCACGGATCGACAACGACAGATCTGGGACCTCGAACGCAAGGCTCAGGACGCTGGATTTGCGGCGGCGAAAGTCGGTGCGCCGTGTGAAGCTGTTGACGCGGCTGCGCGCAAGGTGATCGTTGATGCGGGTTTTGGTCCGGACTACAAAGTGCCGGGCCTGCCGCACCGGACCGGTCACGGCATCGGTCTTGACGGTCACGAGTGGACCAACTTCGTGCGGGGTAACAAAACTCCGATCCAGCCAGGCATGTGCTTCAGCGACGAACCGACGGTGGTGATCTACGGCGAGTT